>NZ_JBNDMA010000001.1:2410000-2462921 GCF_050436345.1 Paraburkholderia sp. WC7.3g | reverse complement strand
TCACTTTCCAATCCGCAGTGCATCCGCGTAACCCGTCAGTTCCAGATAGGCGCGCCCTATATCCGCATTCTGTTGACGCACCCGGACCGCGCCTTCCCAATACACCGCCCCAGCCGACTGTCGTGAATCGAGTTCCTGATCGTCCATCAGCGGATCGAGTTGCCATGCCAGCGTTCCGGTTCTAACCGTCATCGAGACCGGATACGAAGTATTCGTGCGCGGCGAGAGCCACATGCGACGCGGCGTGAAGTCGACTTCACCGGGGCCGAAGTTCGTTACCTGTCCATCGGGTTTGCGAAGCGTCGCGTGGGCCCATACTGCATGTCCATCGCGGCTCCGCACCTTGAATGCCATTAGCGCCGAGCCGCCCGTCAAATTAGCGCCGAGCCAATCCCATCCGACCGCATTGGCATCGAGCAACGTGCTCGACCATTCGTGATCCAGCCATGCGGTGCCCGTCACTGCCGTATTGCGCGTCGTGTCGTTTCCACCCCCGGCTGGGCGCACCACAGTGCCCGTCACGCGGAGTTGCGGTTCGCTGTAGTAGTAGCTCGCCTGTTCGGGCCGCGGTCCTTTGCGCGAGTAGCCGCGCTCGCCCTGAATCAGCGGGGGCTGCGTTGGCGTAAGTTGGAGATGTAGCGCGAATCCGCTTGCGTCGGCGGTGACGTCGTAGTGACCGTCCGCGGCGCGAATCATTTTCCATGCGTCGAGTTTGACGTCGGTGTTCGCGGGCTTCGCGTAGGCGAGCCCAAAACCCTGGCGAGCGATGCGTTGATCGTGAACGAGCCGTCCGATGACCGGATCGCTCAACGCAGCGTGCGCGATGATCAGTTGCGACGGCGCGAAGCCGCTGGGATCGGCGGAGTCGTGACCGGTCGCCGAACGGAAGAATGTGATCTGGAATCCGAGCGGTCGGTTATCGGGCGTCGTGAGCCAGCCGGTCGCATACCACCATTCGGTGCGGAAAGCCGGATGGGCACCGCTGTCCTGCGGAAACGAGATCGGATGGTCTGGCGTGACTGACGCGAAGGCGGCCAGGGTGGATGCAGATGAGTTACTACTAGCGGCAAAAGACGTCGACACAGCAGCTATGCCAACGCAAAACAGGCCTGGCAGGAAGAGCTGAAGGCTCCGCTGCGATGACCCGCTGTGCTTGCGCGCGATCCACGTCGCGCACGCACATAGCGCAGAGCAGGCCCCGCGAACGGCCACGCCATGCCACCACAACAACCGTATTCGCCAGGCACGCCCCTCAGCTCGCATCACCAGTCCTCCTTCACCGCGCGCACCGCATCCACCGATACCGCGCCGCGTCCCGCGACCACCGCCGTCGAGCACGACAGCGCCAGCATCACCAACGCGACTGTGCCAAGCACGAGCCACGGTACATGCAGCGACATGCTCCAGTGAAACGACTGCGGATTGACGTCGAACACGAGAACCAGGCTGATTGCGAAACCAAGCGCGAAACCGAGCGCAATGCCGCATGCGGTGAGCAAACCGCCCTCCGACGCGAGGATCGCAAGAATCTGCGCGCGCGTCACGCCGACGTGGCGCAACATCCCAAACTCGCGGGCGCGCGCGAGCGTCTGCGCGGAAAACGTCGCGGCGACGCCGAACAATCCGATCACGATCGCCACCGCTTCGAGCAGATACGTGACCGCGAAACTGCGGTCGAAGATCACCAGCGTGCGTGCACGGATTTCACCCGGTTGCGACATCTCGAGTGACGCGCCGAACGGCAGCGCCTTCAAACTTGCGACGACGCGTTCGACACTCACGCCCGGCTCGACGGTCACGGCGACATCGGTTGCGGTGGCGTCGCCGGTCAGCCGCCGATAGTCGGCGAGCCGTATCTGGATCGCGCCACTCTGCCGGGCGTAATCGCGCCACACACCGGCGACGACGAACAGCTGGCCGCGCTCGCCAAGCGGCAACGAAACTCGCTGGCCCGGCCGATACCCATACAGGTCGATCATTGCTTCGGAGACCCAAACAGGTATGTCACCGGCGCGAAGCGCGGACGGCGGCAGCACCGCGCCGGTCATCTGCAGATTCGCGCCCGGATCGGCTGCGTCGATTTCGCGCGCGAGCAGCGCGACGTCCGGGCGGGCAGGATTGAGCGTCAGATGTGTGATGCGCGCGAACGCGGCATTGCGGATGCCGGGCACCGTCGCGATCCGCGTCTGTTCGTCGGGCCGCAAGCCGCCACTGTCGCCGCTATTGCCGCCCGACGCTACGCGCACGTACAGATCGGCGGACAGCAGACGCGTGATCCAGTCGTCGACGGACACGCGGAAGCTCGCCACCATGATCGCCATCGCGACGATCAGCGCGAAGCTCGACAACACGCCACCCATCGCGATCGATGCTTGCCCCGGCGCATTCGCGAGACGCGCAATCGCGAGCGTGCCCGTCGCGGCCATGCGGCGTCGCGTGCCGCGCGCGCGGCTCACCGCGCCGAATATCAGCGCGGTTACGCGCGGCATCAGCGCAATGCCGCCTACAAGCAGCAGCGCAACCGCCAGATAGCCGGCGATCGGCGCGTCGAACCACGGCGGCACGCGTGTCAGCGCGGCGGCCGCCAGCAGACAGCCGAGCGCGGGCCATGGCGTCGCCAGCCGCGCCAACGCGCTTTCCTCGGCGCCAGCCTTGAGTGCCACGGCCGGCCGTGCGCGCGCCGCGTCGATGGCGGGCGCGACGCTGCCCAACACCGACACCGCGACCCCGAGCGCGAGAAACACCGCGCTCGCGAGCGGCTCGAAGCCGACTCGCGGTTGCACGCCCGGAAAGTAGCCGCCGCCGAGATCGCTGCCGAAAAAACGCAGCGCACCGCTGGCCATCGCGTAGCCGAGCGCAAGTCCGCACAACGAGCCGAGCAACCCGAGCAGCGCGCCTTCGAGCAGGATCTGCCGCAATAGCTGAGCTCGCGTGAGTCCGAGCACGCGCAGCATCGCAAATTGCGAGCGGCGTCGCACGACACCGAGCGCCTGCGTCGAAAACACGAGGAACGCACCCGTGAACAGTGCGACCAGCGCGAGCACGTTCATGTTGATCCGGTAAGCACGCGACAGGCGATCGGTGCGGCTTTCGGTATCACGCGTCTCGGCGACCACCCACGCGCTGCCGAGCTGCTGTTGAAGATCGCGTTTGAAGCGTTGCCGATCGACGCCGCGTTCGAGCTGCACGTCGACGCGCGACAGCTTGCCCACCTTGCCGAACCTCCATTGCGCGGCGGCGATGTCCATCACCGCGAGCCGTTGACCCGGCCGCGTGCGCACGAGCCCGCCCGCGACGCGCAGACGCAGATCCGATGTGCCGATGCGCAGCGTCACGTGGTCGTCGGTTTTCACGTTCAGCCATTGCTGGGCGGCTGTCGACAGAAATATCGCATCGGAGGCGAGCATGTCGAACGGGTGGTCCGGCGGGGGCACGCCGATCAGGTCGGGCGTGATCCGGCGCGCCTTGAAGGCGTCGATGCCGAGGACCGGCAGCGCACCGCTGTGCCCTGGCACCGCGATGTCGAGCGCGAGCACGGGACTCGCCAACGCCACGCCCGGCTCATTGGCCAGTCGCGGATAGAGGGACTCGTCGACGAAAGGCTGCGCGCCGCGCACCTGCAGATCCGCTTCACCGGACAGACTGCGTGCGGCCGCCGAGAATTCGTTGAAGGCTGCACTGTTGATCAATTGCACCGCGTAGCCGAGCGCGACGCCTAGCGCGATCGTCGCGATTGCGACGAGTGCGCGTCCGCGATGACTGCGCCATTCCGCCGCCAACAGCCAGCGCGCGAGAACGCGAGATCCCGGTGTGCTCGGCAGAGGACCAGGATCAGCGGGCATCGTCGGTCGAGCGGGTCGCCGCATGCGCGGCGTTCGCGGTTTTATCGCGCGAGGCGTGCAGACCGCCGTCGCTCAGGATCAACACGCGGTCGGCCACGGCGGCCGCGGCCTCCGAATGCGTGACCATGATCGTCGCCGCGCCGGTCGCCTTGCTTTGCGCGCGAAACAGGCCGAGCACGTCGTGCGCGGTCGCGGGGTCGAGGTTGCCGGTCGGTTCGTCGGCGAGAAGCAGCGTCGGACGATGCACGAGCGCTCGTGCAATGGCCACGCGCTGCAGCTCACCGCCAGACAGCTCGCGCGGAAAGTCGTCGCCTCGTCCGCCGAGGCCGACTGCCGCGAGCATGTCGAGCGCGCTCGCCGTCGGGAGATCATTGAGCAGCAGTGGCAGTGCGACGTTCTGCGCGAGCGTCAGATGCGGCAGCACGTGAAACGCCTGGAATACGAAGCCGAGCTTCTGGCGACGCAGACGCGTCGCGGCGTTATCGTCGAGTTGCTCGACCGCGCGTCCGTCGATCATCACGCTGCCGCTATCGGCGCGGTCGAGTCCGGCGATCAGATTGAGCAGCGTCGACTTGCCGACGCCCGAGTCGCCCATGATCGCGACGAACTCGCCCGCCGCAAGCGTGAAGTCGAGCTGCGCGAGCACGATGCGGCCGGTGCCGTACCGCTTGCTGAGGCCGCGGCATTCGAGGGCGGGTACGGCGACGTCGTCACGAAGGGTCATGCGAGCAGGTCCGGAAAAGGAGCCGGGCGAGGGGAGCCGGCCGGGCGAAATGAGTGTGCCTCTCCGCGCGATTTTCTGCAGCAAGTAGCATGTCGCGGCGCGTTTTGTCGTAAGGCAAATGGAAGTTTATTCGGGCCGGGAAGGATTCAGTTTCAGCGCTCCTCGATCGAGGCGCTCGGCATCGTGGCCACCTCGCTCACGGGTCGATCTGTAGTGTCGGCACAAAATTTTTTTCTCGTCGACAGCGCGAATCTTTGCGTGATTGCGGGACGTCCGCGGCAGTCAAACAAAACATCACAGCATGATCCGTTCCAGCCGAGCGGAGCCCCTTGGACGCCAAATGCCTAAAAGCCATCAATCTCCTGGTAATTGCCAGCTTTTGCGGCCAAATGATCAAGATCGCCGGAAGGCTTTGTAACAATGTGCAAACGCACATTTCGATGCGTTTTGCAAGCGTCGCCGTCGCAACAATGTATTGTGGCGCCGATTTTCACGCTGTTGCGATGCAAAATTTATCTTATCTTGGTAATCTCCCACCCTTGGTCATTCGGCTGCGGGTAAACGTGTAGCGGGAAACCCTTCGCGCGTTAATTTCAGCGAACTCCAACTTACATTTCCATTTCAACGCCTGCTGTTTTTGAGGGCGTTGACGGGGCGTTTTGTACTTCAAGTTTCGACAGAGCACATGCCATTGCCTCTTCTAAGTCTTCTCATCTGGATCCCCATAGTCGCCGGATTCGTGGTTCTGCGTGCCGGGTCCGACGCGGCGCGTAATTGCACGCGCTGGCTCGCGCTGATCGGCGCGGTGGCGGGTTTCTTGCCGGTGATCCCGCTCGTGGCGAATTTCCGTAACGACGTGACCTCGATGCAGTTCGTCGAGAACGTCCGCTGGTCGCCGACATTCGATATCGCATGGCATGTGGGAATCGACGGGATTTCGCTGTGGCTCGTCGCGCTGACCGCGTTGACGACGATCATCATCGTGATCGCATCGTGGGAGTCGATCACGCAGCGTACCGCGCAGTACTTCGGCGCGTTCCTGATGCTGTCGGGCTTCATGCAGGGCGTGTTCACGTCCCTCGACGGCATGATGTTCTTCATTGCGTTCGAGGCGACGCTGATCCCGCTGTATCTGCTGATCGGCACGTACGGTCACAAAAACCGCACGTATGCCGCGGTGAAGTTCTTCTTCGTGTCATTCCTCGGCTCGCTGATGATGCTGATGTCGATGCTCTATCTGTATAGCCAGACGCACAGCTTCGACCTCGCCGTGTGGCGCGAAGCGCATCTCGACACGGTGCCCCAGGCGCTGATCTTCCTCGGCTTTCTTGCCGCGTTCGGCGTGAAGGTGCCGATGTGGCCGCTGCATACGTGGCTCCCCGACGTGCACCTCGACGGCCCGACCGGTGCCGCGGTGATGATCGGCATGCTGAAGATCGGCGGCTACGGTCTGCTGCGTTTCGCATTGCCGATCGCGCCGCAAGCGAGCCACTTCTTCGCGCCGATGATGATCACGCTGTCGCTCGTCGCGGTGATCTATTCGAGCCTGCTCGCACTGGTGCAAACCGACATGCGACGCCTGCTCGCGTATTCGACGGTCGCGCACATGGGCCTCGTCACGCTCGGTCTGTTTGTCTTCAATCGCTTCGGCCAGTCCGGCGCAATCGTGCAGATGATCTCCTACGGCGTGGTGTCCGGCGCGATGCTGTTGTGCACCGGCATGCTCTACGATCGCACGAAAACTGCATCGATTGCCGAATATGGCGGTGTCGCCAACACGATGCCGCGCTTTGCCGCTTTCGTGATGCTGTTCTCGATGGCCAACATCGGTCTGCCGGGCACGTCGGGTTTCGTCGGCGAATTCATGGTGCTGATGGGCGCGATCCGCTTCAACTTCTGGATCGGCGCGATCGCCGCGACCACGTTGATTCTGAGCGCGGCCTACACGCTGTGGATGTACAAGCGCGTGATCTTCGGTGCGATCGCCAATGCGCGCGTCGCGAAGCTGAAAGACCTCGGCAAGCGCGAGTTCGTGCTGCTCGGTGCGATGTCGCTGCTCGTGCTCGCGATCGGCGTCGATCCGAAGCCGTTCACCGATGCGATCGATCCGTCGGTCGGCACGCTGCTCGCGCAATCGGAACGCACGGCGCTTCCTTCAGACGCCGTGCCGGCGGAAGCCCGCCAGCATCTGCAGGCAGCGGCGCCCGGAGCGGCATCGGTCGCCGCGCACACGCCGGGTTAAAAGAACCAAGCGCAAGAGCCGTTGTTGCATCCGCGCGTCAGGATGCGGCGACGCTCTTGCGCTTTTGCGCGTCGCTATCGATCCCGTTGTGAACGTATGCGTGGCGTAGTGCTTGGAATCGCTGCGCGTCCAGCGATTTTTTAGCGCTTGTTTTCAAGGGACTTTGCGACGCGTCAACTTTTCGATGCTTCGTTTTTGGAGCGTCGCAAACGACGCTGGTGAATAGGGTGTGCAGGAAATGCGGCAACGTGTCGCACTGCGTTGTGAAGCAATAGTTCGTTGCTGAATCGAGTGTTTACTGGAATTCGGTGCCACCCCTATTATGCGAGCGCTTATTACTGGAGAGCCGTCGAATGACGTTCGTTGAAGTCAAAAAAACGAGGCAATGGAAATGAAAGGACGGACGCTGAGAAGGCCGGCAAGTTTCCTTTCCGCCAGCCTCATGTTGCTGCTTTCGGGTTGCAGCAACCTCGATATTCTGAATCCGAAGGGGAGTGTGGGACTCGCGGAGCGTGATCTGATCGCGACTTCGGTGTGGGCCATGCTGATCGTCGTGGTGCCGGTCATTCTGATGACACTGTTTTTCGCGTGGCGTTACCGCGCGTCAAACAGGAACGCCGACTACCAACCAGGTTGGACGCATTCCACCGCGGTTGAAGTCGTCGTCTGGACGATTCCGACTTTGATCATTCTGTTCCTCGCCGTGTTGACGTGGCGGACGACGCATGAGCTCGATCCGTATCGCCCGCTCGAATCGCAGGTCAAGCCGATCAACGTCGAAGTCGTCGCACTCGACTGGAAATGGCTGTTCATCTATCCGGATCTGGGCATCGCTTCAGTGAACCAGCTCGCGATTCCGGTCGGTACCCCGGTGAACTTCCGGATTACGTCTGACACGGTGATGAACTCGTTCTTCATCCCGCAGCTGGGCGGCCAGATCTACGCGATGGCGGGCATGCAAACGCGCCTGCACCTGATCGCCGATCACGCTGGCGACTACGCGGGCACCGCGGCGAATTTCAGCGGCAAGGGCTTTTCGGACATGAAGTTCCGCACGCTCGCCAGCTCGCCTGAAGACTTCAACGCGTGGGTCGCGAAGGTGCGCGCGTCGTCGGACCGTCTCGACATGGACCGCTATCACGCGGTGTCCGAGCCGAGCGAAAAGGACCCGGTGCGGTACTTCTCGACGGTCGATCCGAAGCTGTTCAACAACATCATCGCCCGCTACAACAACGGCAACGTCCTCGACAACGTGAAGGACGCCAACTGTGCGCCTAAGGGGTAACGCATGTTCGGAAAACTAACGCTCGATGCGATCCCGTATCACGAGCCAATCATCGTTACGGCGGGCGCGGGGATGATCCTCGCCGCGCTGGCCGTACTCGGCGCAATCACGTATTTCGGCAAATGGCGCTACTTGTGGACCGAATGGCTGACCTCGGTCGACCACAAGAAGATTGGTGTCATGTATATCGTCATTGCCTTCGTCATGCTGCTGCGCGGCTTCGCCGACGCGATCATGATGCGTATGCAACTGGCGCTGTCATACCTGGCCCCGGGCTTTTTGCCGCCGCATCACTACGACCAGATCTTCACCGCGCACGGCGTCATCATGATCTTCTTCATGGCGATGGCGTTCATGGTCGGTCTGATGAACCTCATCGTGCCGCTGCAGATCGGCGCACGCGACGTCGCGTTCCCGTTCATCAACTCGCTGAGCTTCTGGATGACGGCAATCGGCGCGATCCTGATCAACATTTCGCTGGTGATCGGTGAATTCGCGCAGACGGGCTGGCTCGCTTATCCGCCGCTGTCCGAATTGCAGTTCAGCCCCGGTGTCGGCGTCGACTACTACCTGTGGAGCTTGCAGCTTTCCGGTATCGGCACGTTGCTGACCGGTGTGAACTTCTTCGTGACCATCGTGAAGATGCGCGCACCGGGCATGTCGTTCATGAAGATGCCGGTGTTCACGTGGACCGCGCTGTGCACGAACGTGCTGATCATGGCGTCGTTCCCGATCCTGACCGTCACGCTCGCACTGCTCGGTCTGGACCGTTACCTCGGCATGCACTTCTTCACCAACGATGCCGGCGGCAACGCGATGCTGTACCTGAACCTGATCTGGGCATGGGGACACCCCGAGGTGTACATCCTGATCCTGCCCGCGTTCGGTATCTTCTCGGAAGTCGTCGCCACCTACGCGGAGAAGCCGCTGTTCGGCTACAAGACGATGGTGTGGGCGACCTGCACGATCATGGTGCTGTCGTTCCTCGTGTGGTTGCACCACTTCTTCACGATGGGTTCGGGCGCGGACGTGAATGCGTTCTTCGGTATCGCGACGATGATCATCTCGATTCCGACCGGCGTCAAAGTGTTCAACTGGTTGTTTACGATCTACAAGGGCCGTCTGCGATTCACGACGCCGGTTCTGTGGACGATCGGCTTCATCATTACTTTCACGATCGGTGGTATGACCGGCGTGATGATGGCGATTCCGGGCGCGGACTTCATGCTGCACAACAGCCTGTTCCTGATCGCTCACTTCCACAACGTGATTATCGGTGGCGTGCTGTTCGGTTATCTGGCCGGCTTCAACTACTGGTTCCCGAAGGCGTTCGGCTTCAAGCTGAACGAGAAGCTCGGCAAGGCCGCGTTCTGGTTCTGGCAGATCGGCTTCTGGGTTGCGTTCACGCCGCTGTACGTGCTTGGTTTCATGGGCATGACGCGTCGTCTGAATCACTACGACAACCCGACCTGGCATCCGTGGCTGATCGCCGCCGCGTTCGGCGCGGTGCTGATTGCAATCGGTATTGCCTGCCAGTTGCTGCAGCTGTTCGTCAGCATCCGCGATCGCAACCTGGCGCAAAACCGCGACCTGACGGGCGACCCATGGGACGGTCGTACGCTGGAATGGGCGACGAGCTCGCCGCCGCCGGCTTATAACTTCGCGCACATCCCGGAGGTCCGCTCGCTCGACGCGTTCACCGAAATGAAGTCGCGCAAGGGTGCGCAGAAGGTGCCGGCGTATCGCGACATTCACATGCCGTCGAATACGTCCGCGGGTCTGCTGGTGGGTCTGTTCTCGCTGGTGCTCGGTTTTGCTGGTGTGTGGCACATCTGGTGGCTTGCGATCGTTGGCGCGGTCGGCGCGATCGCCACCGTGATCATCTACAGCTTCATGGACAACGACGGCTATTACATTCCTGCCGACACTGTCGCGCTGATTGAAGACAAACGCAACGGCGGTGCTGGTGCCGTGGCCGGTGTCGGCGCAAGCGTCGGCAAGCAGGTCGCGCTGGAGGTGGACTGATGTTACAAAAGACTATTGCGGTTGAGCCGCAACTCGCGCCGGACCACGTACCGTCGCACTCGGTGTTCGGTTTCTGGCTGTATCTGATGACCGACTGCATCATCTTCGCGGCGCTGTTCGCGGTGTTCGCGGTGATGAGCCATCAGTTCGCGGGTGGCCCGAGCGGCAAGGATCTGTTCGAGATTCCGGGCGTCGCGCTGGAAACGACGATGCTGCTGCTCTCGAGTATCACGTACGGCTTCGCGATGCTCGGCGCGCACAAGAACCGCAAGGGCGCGCTGCTCGGCTGGCTCGGCGTGACGTTCCTGCTGGGCCTCGCGTTTCTCGTGCTGGAAATGCGCGAGTTCTCGCACCTGATCGCCGAAGGCGCGGGTCCTAGCCGCAGCGCATTCCTGTCGTCGTTCTTCACGCTGGTCGGCACGCACGGCCTGCACGTGACGTTCGGCCTGATCTGGATGGTGGTGCTGGCGCTGCAGGTGATGCGTCATCGCGACCTGACCGAACGCGACATGATCCGTCTGACGTGCCTGAGTCTTTTCTGGCACTTCCTCGACGTCGTGTGGATCGGCGTTTTCACCTTTGTCTATCTTGCGAGCGTGATCTAAATGGACCATAGTCATAGCGCCCATGGCGCACACTCGGAAGGCGGCCACGGCAGCTTCGGCAGCTATACGGCGGGCTTCGTGCTCTCCGTCATTCTGACCGTCGCGGCATTCGCGCTCGTGATGACCGGCACGTTGACAGGCCAAAGCGCGTTGCTCGCGATCGCGGGCCTCGCGTTCGTGCAGATCCTCGTGCATCTGGTGTTCTTCCTGCATATGAACACGTCGTCGTCGCAGCGCTGGAACGTGACCGCGTTTGCGTTCACCGTGCTGACCGCGGTGATCGTGGTTGGCGGCACGTTGTGGGTGATGCATAACGTCAGCATGAACATGATGTCGCGCTAAGCGGATAACGCTTTAGCCCGAAAAGAGAGGCCCCGCAAGAATGAAGGTTCTTGCGGGGCTTCTGTCATTTATCGGCTCGCTTTTACTCCACCTACTTTCTTCTGGTCATCTAAGCGTCTTCAGTACTGGTAACGCCACGCGTTCATATACAGCGTGTCGTTGTTGGTCCATTGCAGCGCCGCGTAGCGGATCGAGCCCGGAGTCTGCGCGGCAAACTGGCAACTCGAACATTCGGCCGTGCCGTTTTCGTTGACACCCGCGCTCAGCTGCACCGAATATTGACCGCCACCCAGCGCAACCGGCGTGTTCTGCGACCAGCTATCGATGCCCGTCAACGGTGTGATTCCGTTCCCCGTCTGAGTCTGGATCAAGCCCTGAGTGACGAGCGGAATAACGGCATGAATCGACGAAAGTTGAAGAATTTTTCGTGACGATGGGCAAGGCCGGTCTGACAGGTGATGGAAGTCCAAGTGCGCAGACGCTCTACGTCGCACTTGCGCGATCTCGCGCAAACCGCTATATTTTTTGTATCAAAAAAAGAGAACCTGAGAGAAACGCCGACAGAGCGAAGATTCAACAACGGGGATGCGGCAACGCGAGTAGACCAGGACCGTCGAGGCGTTTGTGATGACGTCTCGACGGCGCCGCATACCTATTGCTCGGTTGGCGAGTGAAACGGTGCTGAGACCCGATCGCGTGCTGTTCGTGCTGCGTTATCGCGCGAAGTACTGACGATAGCGCCAGCCCAGGTGGCGAATCGCATTGAGACTCCAGCGAAAGGCTTTTAATAGCGGCCGCATCCGGTTGCCGCGTACTTTTTCCAGCGGCCGTGCCGCTTGCGGTGCGAGTTGTTCGACCACGGCTTCCGGCGTCGTGAAGAGGCGCGTTTTCCAGTCGAAGTACAGCGGGTAGCGCAGCAGCACGCCCGCGCACAGCATGTCGAGCGTCAGCGTGCGATGACGCCACGGCAGCGGCGCGAGCGCATCGTGGGTGAGTCCCCAGCCGGCGTAGAACGGCAGACCGTAGGTGAACACCGCTTTGCCGCGCAACAACGCGTCGAAGCCCGCGAGCGACGATAGCGTGTGAACTTCATCCGCCGCATCGACGAGCGACAGCAGGTCCGCTTCCGTATCGACGACGTCCGCGAGCTGCTGTGCGTCGATCAGTCCATTGCGGTTGCCTGATAGCACATCGGGATGCGGCTTGTAGACGACGAATGCGTCGGGACGCAGGCGGCGCACTTCGCGCAGCAGAGCATCGGCGGTGCCGATGGCGCGCGTGCCGAGGCGGATCGATGCATCGTCGGCGACCTGGCCGGGGACCAGCACGATCTGCTTGCCGGCCGGCGCCGTCCAGATAGGGCGGCGACGGCCGAGGTTGTACTTCGTGACGCCGAGTTGCACGACCTTGTTGCGAAGCGCCGCGGCGCGCGCCAACTCGGTGTCGCTGAATTCGGTGTCGTTGAGCAGCACGCTTAAGTCGCTCGGCTGACTCGCATCGAAGTACAGACCGCGGCGATCGATCACCTGACTGCGCGGCGCGATCATGTCGGAGCCGAGGCCCGTCGAGTGGAAGAAACCGTCTTCGATTCTGACGCGATGAACTTCCGGCGCGAGGCCGTCTGCGCTGCGCGCGCCCCACAGTACCGCACATTCGTGGAATTGCACCGATTGCGGTTCGGCGGTCCAGCGTAATGCCGAATTGCCCGCCGTGATGTATGGCGTCGCGAACGGGCGCTTCCACCATTGAAAACGCAGTGCCGCGACGGCGTGCAGATCGGCGAAGCGTAGTTGGACCACTTGCTGTAACTCGATGCTGTCTAGCAGATCGTCGAGCGTGCCGGGTGCGTGCGTGGACGGATTCAGATAGCGCGTCGAGCGGACAAACACCACGTCGAACAAGGTGGCCAGCGTGGGGCGCGCAGTTCGGTTCGGCAAGGGCTGGGCGTCATGCGTCAGACCCCAGCCCGCGTAGTACGGTGCGCCGAATGCGTGGACGCGCGCGCCGGCCAACAGAGCATGCATGCCTTCCGACGCCCCCAGCGTATAGACGTGATCGACGTGAGGCAGGGCAGCGCACAGCGATTCGTTGTCGGTGAAACGCCTCGTGCCGGCGGGCAGCATCGGTTCCGATGATGCGGACAGCCAGCGGCCTCGTGCTGGATCGGTGGATGGAGCGATCCAGAATTCGGCTTGCGGATGGGCGCTTATCGCGGCTTGTACCATTCGCGCAAATGCTTTGGACGAATGGCGTGTTGCGATTGCGCTAGATCCTTTTGAGCGGACGCGTTCGTCGATCAGCAGTACGCGTTCCTTGCTTCGTGGCTCGAGTAGCGCGACGGGGCAGCAGGATTGCGAGTCACGTATTGACGATGCGTTAGTGCGCGCGAACCGCCGCATCAATCGTTGCGATTGGGATGCGGTTTGGGAACGGCGATTCTGTTCTGTTGCGGTCGCGAGTGCTTCGTTCAGCGCGGCGGCGAATGTCTCGGAGCTGGCATCTGCAAGCGGCATCGAAAACCATGACAACAGCGGCGTGCCGGACGGTCCACGCGACCAGACCGGTCCGGGCCACGCGGCGTTGATGTGCTTGCGGAGTAGAACTGCGACGCGTAAGGCAATGCGCCCATACCAACGGTCGATCCATACATGCTCGACGCTCCGTTGACGGAGTCCGCTCCACAGGCGAAAACCGCGCGTAAGACTGTGCAGATCGATTGCGAGGTTCGAGGATGCCTGTTCGTTGGCGATGACGCGTTGCTTCATTTAGCGCAGCGTTTCCAGAAAGGCGTCGACGCGTTCGAAATGCTCCGCCCACGTCGGCTCGCGAAATCGTTCGATGCGGATTATCTGCGCATCGCGCTCGGGGCTATTCGGCTGCGCGTAGGCCTGAACGCGCGCGAGCCAGCCGGGGCCGTCGAGTGGATCCAGATAGTCGGGAATGTTATCGGCGATTTCGTGGAAGACAGGGAGATCGCTAGCGAGTACCGGTACTTTCAGCGCGAGTGCTTCGGCGAGTGGCATGCCATAGCCTTCGACGAAGGAGGGGAACAGCAGCGCCTGGCAGTGTTGCAGATACGCGTGCAGTTTTTCGTCGGAGCAGTGGGGTTCTTCTATTACTACGCCTTTTAGCGGTTCGCAGCGCTCCAGCATGTCGATGACGTTTTCGCATTCCCAGCCGCGTCGGCCGATTACCACGAGCTTTGGTGCTGCGGTGCCGAGTTGTTCGACGAGGCGGCGCCAGGCGTTCAGGATTAACCAGTGGTTCTTGCGCGGCTCGATCGTGCCTAGCATCACGAAGTACGGTGTGGCGATCGGGCGCGGCGCGAGTGGGCGTGGGGTTACGCCGGAGGCGAGGTGAGCGACGACTGTCGGTGGAAGCGGAAGGTTGGCGCGTTCGGCTTCGGCAGCGAGGGAGTCGAGCGTGGCTTGCGAATTCATGATGAGCCCGCTTGCGTGCCTCAACGCCGTGTGCATGCGATTGCGATGCGTGGCGTCCACACCGGGGCGGCAGTATTCGGCGTGAGTCAACGGGATTAAGTCGTGGACCATGAATACGGGGTGAATTTGACGCTTTGACATCATCTTGTAATAGCGGCCGAATTCCATCCCGTTGTGACTTGTGTGCAACAGTATTCCGTTGAGTCTTGATTCTCTTAGGCGATTAAGGCAGGCGCGAGCGACTAATGCGCGGATTTTGTTTCTATTGCGAATCGATGAGAAAATCCATGCAAACGTTTGCTGGGAATCTCTCTCTGTCAGCACGGTGGAGTAGCCACGCTCGCTGAGGATCGCGCGGGCATTTGCGCCGTAGTTTTCAATGTAAGCGAGACCGACGCGATCGACACCTGTAGGCAGAAGCCCATCGTAAAGGCGCGTTAGAAGGCGCGTGACGTCCAAGAAGAGCTTTGACACGGGAAGGCGTAGTGGTTTCGTAATCTGCCGCAAAGACACATCTGATCTGTACGGTGTGGCTTTTTTATTACAACGCAACATTTTACCCGAGTGCGTGAGAGAATTCGCGGCGGCAGTTTGTAAAAACTCAGTAAGACAACGGTAGGTTTGTGGGCGCGATATCGTTCGCCCGAATCGAAGCTCCGTGCGGCGGTGTTGACGCCGCGCCGCATCGTTGCGTGGGGGGCGCCACAGCGCATTGGAGTTGCGATTGCAGTTGGGTGGGGGCGCGAACCAGGCGATAGTTGTGCCTTTAACGTCGTGTTGCTACATACACGCAAAAATAGATCCGAGAGAAATGGAAACACGTTACATCGGTCCGGTGGTTCCGACCGTTGCTTTGATTACACCTGCAATGCGAGCATCGATAAAACGTCAACGCCCGATGGTCATTTGGATGACTGGCATGTCGGGCGCTGGAAAGTCGACGCTGGCGCGAATGCTGGACAAGGAGTTGCATACTGCGGGCCACCACACAGCGCTTCTCGACGGTGACAACCTTCGCCTCGGCCTGAATAACGACCTCGATTTTTCTGACGCTAGTCGGCACGAAAGCGTACGTCGCGTTGCGGAAGTTGCGCGGCTGATGGTGGATACAGGGTTGATCGTGATCGTGTCGTTTATCTCCCCGTTCCGCGCCGACCGTGATGCTGCCAGAGCGTTGTTTTCAAGCGGACAGTTCTTTGAAGTGCATGTCGACGCGCCTCTGCACGTCGTTGAGGCGAGAGATCCCAAGGGGCTGTACCGCAAAGCCCGAGACGGCTTGTTGGCGAAGCTCACTGGCATTGATTCGCCGTACGAGACACCGCTGAACCCTGAATTGCGCTTGAATACTTCTGAAACGACACCCAACGATGCGTTGCGACAGATCCTGCTGGCGCTTGGGCCGCTGAGCGAAGATGCCAGCGGCGCGCGCGAGACAGCTGTTTATGCCTAAGCTACTGGAAATTGTGTGTCCGCTGTTGGGCGAATCGATGTCACGTTGTTGATCAACGTAGGGCCAAACAAGCGCTGGAGCACTGGCGTCAATTGCAAACGTTTGCTGATATCTCTCTCACTTTCGTTAATCGTCATTTCCACTTGAAACTTGATAGCCGCGACGCAGGCGATGAATTTTTCGTGATTGTTGTGTGGGATTTTCGTCAGATTGCGCAATTCAGGCCCAGAGCATGAGACAATCCGCGCCGAGCTTTAATTACTTACTAATCGTCACCATAAATGTCGCGTCTGTCTCGTTGTGTAATTTTCGCCGCGATCGTATGTGGCGCGGTTGCGGTTTCTGGTTGCTCTAGCATTCCGACCTCCGGTCCCAGCAGCTCGCAGATAAGCGGCGCCGCGGCTCCCGCCAATCCGACAGGAATCCAGATTGTCGATGTGACCGATGATGTCGCCCGCAAGCTGTTCGCCGAACGTATCGTTGGCAACTTCGCTACCGCGCTGGGTAATGGAACCGCTTTCCAACAGCAACTCGGTGTGGGCGACACTATTGAAGTATCGATCTGGGAAGCGCCGCCCGCCACGCTTTTTGGCGCTGCGCAATTGGACTCGAAGGGTGGCACAAGCAACGCGCGTGTGACCGTACTGCCCGATCAGACGATCGACGGCAGCGGCAAAATCAATGTGCCGTTTGCGGGTGAATTGAAAGCGGCGGGGCGCACTCCGACGGAATTGCAGCGTGATATCACCGCGCGCCTGAAGAATATCGCCCACGATCCGCAAGTTCTGGTGAAGCTTTCGCGAAACGCGACCTCGTACGTGACCGTTGTCGGCGATGTGGCAAGCAGCAACCGGATGCCTCTGAGCGCGCGCGGCGAGCGCGTGCTCGATGCGCTGGCTTTTGCTGGTGGCGTCAAGCAGCCAGTCGACAAGATCACGATTCAGGTCACGCGTGGCGACGCGGTGGCATCGCTGCCGCTTGAAACGGTCATTCGAGATCCGCGTCAGAACGTGCCGCTGCATGCGGGCGACGTGGTGACGGCGCTGTTCCAGCCGTTTAGTTTTACGTCGCTCGGCGCGACCGGCAAGAATCAGGAAATCAATTTCGAAGCGCAAGGGATCACGCTTGCGCAGGGTTTGGCGCGTGCCGGCGGTTTGGAAGACTCCCGTTCGGATGCTCAGGGCGTGTTTATTTTCCGTCTCGAGGATGCAAAAGCGTTGCCGTGGCCGATTACGCCTGTACGTACGACTGCGGACGGCAAGGTGCCGGTCGTGTATCGCGTGAATCTGCGTGACCCGAACTCGTTCTTCGTAGCGCAGAGCTTCATGATGGACAACAAAGACCTGCTGTATGTGTCCAACGCGCCGATTGCTGAAGTTCAGAAGTTCTTGAATGTAGTTTTCTCCGTAGCTTATCCGATTGTGACCGGCGTTCAGACGTTCAGGTAATGAATCGCGAGCGGCATAGCGCCGTGCCGATCTGGCTTTTCCACTTCAGTGCGACATCGCAACCGACGTTTCGTGATTTGGGAGCACGTGGGCGGGATTCGCCGTGGTGCTTTTTGTTTGACGATCGTGAACGCACGACTGCTAGAACATAACCAATCCATTATTGGGAATGCCACTAGTAGGCAATAACAGATTCAAGCGTTTCAAGTTCTAGCTGCGACATTGCCAAAATGCGATGAACGTGGCGCTACGTATCACCGATATTTCTCTTATTTCTTCATTATGGAAATCCCTGCCCCCTTCGCGAACGTCTTAGTGCAAACTATTTTTCGTGACGAGCAGACACGGGCTCGCCTCGCGGCAGCCATCGAACCATGGATGGCGGACGAGCTTGCGCGTACGATCGATTGCGTCGCCGTGGACGGCGGTCACTTTCAAGGCAGGTTAAAGGAGCGATGTCTCGAGACTCTCGCGCCCGAGTTGATACGCGCGATATTCAAGGTTCTTCTCGGGCGTGAGCCGGAAGAGGAAGCGATTGGCCATTACACGCCACTGCTTCTTACACAGAATGGCATCGAGCACGTGTTAAGTATCGTGATGGAGTCGGGTGAATGCCGACGGCGCTGGCGATCTTCTCCGTATGTGCTCCCCCATCCGTCTCTAACGCGCGACGACCCGGTTACGGTTTTCCTGCATATTCAGAAAACGGGCGGTACATCCCTGCAAAACATGATCACCGATGCCTTCAGTGATCAACCGGTTTATCGCGAACACGCTGACACGTTATATCTAAGATCTGCGGCTGAGTTGGCTCAGTACAGACTATTTTTGGGGCATTTCAATTACGATTCGATCTCGTACATACCCAAATCTAGGATTTCGGTCGTTACCTTCCTTAGAGACCCGAAGCAGCGTTTAGTTTCACTTTACAGATTTTGGCGAGCGCACGAGTCGGATCATCCATCATTCCACGAGAAAATGGCGCTGGCCAATCAACTTGGGATGGAAGAGTTTTGTCGCACCATCTCGTCATGGCGGGAATACGAAACGTGGAACCACATTGCATGGGCCGTAATGGGGGAGCGCGGCTGGATGCATTGGACTACGAGAATGGAGGCCGCCGAGGCCGATCAGGCTGACAAAGTCAGCATCCTGCAGGAGTTCAGGCATGCGGCTCGTGAGCGGTTAAATGAGTTTTCATTTATCGGCATGCAGGACGATTTCGCGAGATCGACCGCGATGCTTGCAGACATTTTGAAAAGGCCGGACCTGAATCCGCGTCACGATCACGCGGTGAATCAGTTGATTGGAACAGAGCTTTTCTTTAAGAAGTGTTTGCCGGAGGTCAGCAGCACGCCGGGACTCGACCGGGCAATCGCCGAGTTGACGCAGCTCGACTCTATCATTTATGACGAGGCACGGCAGATATATCTTCAGGCGTTGGGCAGCGAGCACAGCACGAAGTGATGCGTTCGCAAGTGGGGTTGCGTTGATGAATTGAAAAGTGATTCTTTCGTTCGTTGTCGGCGTGTCGTTTCACATAGAAGTCTAAGGAACAAACCGGTATGGGTCGCGTTGTTGCAATCGATGGACACAATCTCGCTCTCCAACACGGGACAGGGGTGGCTACTTATGCGAGAAATCTGGCCAATAGCATCCAGGATATGAGATGGAAAACCTGGACGCTGTACGGAGCTCCGATCTCACCGCGGACCCCTGAATTACTACGTGAGATAGCGTTCTTCGATTTCCTCGGCGGGGCTTCGCGTAGAAGGAGCAAATTATCGCAGACGCTGGCGTGGGCGAAAGAGCCATTCATCGCCCCGATGGGATATCAGGCGGTGGGGATCCCGTTAACTGGCAGCGTAGAGACTCGACGTTTCGCCGGGCGTCTGCCGCGTGAATCCGAAGTATTCAACATCGACGATCTGTTTCACATTGCGCGACGCTATTTCCAACGATACAAAAAATTTCTAGAAGTACGTTTTCCCAATCCGCCGGATGTGATGCATTGGACGTATCCAATGCCGATCAAGGCGGCGGGCATACCGAACATCTACACAATTCACGACCTCGTTCCCCTGCGACTTCCCTACACGACGTTGGATAACAAGCGGTACTATCACCGGATGATTAAAGGCTGCATTGAAGGCGGGGACCATATTTGCACCGTCTCGGAGAAGTCGAAGGAAGACATTATTCGTTTGTTCGGCGCGTCTGAATCTGATATTACCAACACATATCAAGCGGTTGAGACCGCGGGCACTTTCGATCGCAAGAGTCAGCGTGAGACAGAATTGGAGGTCGAGGGTATTTATGGTCTGGCTCCTCGTAGCTACTTCCTTTTCTTTGGGGCCATCGAGCCGAAAAAGAATGTGGGACGTCTTATTGAGGCGTTTCTTTCAACCCGGTTGGACGCGAAGCTGGTGATCGTCGGCTCGCTTGCCTGGAAATCGGATGAAGAAATGAAACTGGTCAATGGCATGCTGAAGCAGCGACCGAGTCTGAGCAAGCGGATTCATATCTTTGACTATGCACCTCGTCCTTTCCTTGTAAGTCTGATTCGTTCGGCAAAGGCCGTGGTATTTCCTTCCTTGTACGAAGGCTTTGGCCTGCCGATTCTTGAGGCAATGCAACTCGGCACTCCGACCTTGTGCTCTACCGAAGGGTCGTTGCCGGAGATAGCCGGCTCGGCTAGTGTGCGTGTCGATCCTTACGATGTGTCCGCGATCGCCCAAGGACTGCGCTTGCTCGACCAAGACGCGGGTTTGCGAGAGGACCTGAGAATTGCCGGCTTGGAACGGGCTACGACGTTTGGTCCCGGACAGTATCGAGAGAAGCTGCTCGATATGTATCAAAAAACGTTTTAATGGAATTGACTACTTTACTTATTTAGGATTTGACTCATGGTACAGGGGTTGTCTTTCTTTCAGAACGGTAAAAAGCAGTTGTTCTCCGATAAAACGAGGCTCGGTGATGCCGCCCGCGACGAGCGAGCGTGGGATCGCGCCGCTGCTCACTATCGCGATGCACTTGAGATCAATCCAAAAGCAGATGGAATCTGGGTTCAGCTCGGTCATTCGCAGAAAGAACTTGGCATGTTTGGAAAAGCTGAGGAAAGCTATCGGCGCGCTTTGGACCTAAATCCAGAAAATTCCGATACGAGTGTTCAACTTGGCCATCTGTTTTCTGTGCGACACGACGTGACTAACGCACTCAAGTATTACCGGGAAGCGGCGAAATTCGGCTCGCGCGATCCGATCGTACTAGAGTACCTCGAGAAACACTCGGATCACACGGATTCCGTCGCTTTTTCAGGCTCTACGGGAAGTTCGCCGATTTACTTTGACTACAGCGACCTCGTTCAGTATTTCCAGCACAACCGATTTCCCACAGGAATTCAGCGGGTACAAATCGAGCTGTTTAAAGCCGCTCAGGAGTCGGAGTCCGACGTGCCTCTGCGCGCGTGTGCGTTTGTGGATGGCAAGAATTTCTGGGTGGAACTCGATCCTATCGCTTTCCGACGACTGTGCGATCTCTCGTCGCTCCCGGGCGGCGCCGAAGAGCCAGTCTGGATTTCGGCGGTCGATCATCTCCTGAAGATGTTGGAGATGAAAGCACGGATCCGTTTTCCGCAGAACTCGACGCTTATCAATGTGGGTACGTCCTGGTGGATCAAGGACTATGGCACCTACGTGCGTCACGCAAAACAGCGGTTCGGTTTGAGGTATGTGCCGTTTGTGCACGATCTGATCCCGCTGCTTACGCCGGAACACTGTTCGAAGGGGCTGGTCGAAGAGTTCAAGGCATGGATTGAGTCTGTCATGCTTCAGGCGGACTTTATTGCGGTTAATTCGACCAATACCAAGAACGATGTCATCGAGTACGGCAAGCAACGCTTTGCACTACAGTTCGAACCGAAAGTCGTGCGACTCGACGCCGAATTCGCACGCACCGACATCCCCTCGGGCGGTCAGGAGTTTCTGATCGACTCTGGCCTTGTGGCCGGCAAGTATGTGCTTTTCGTGGGCACGCTCGAATCCCGAAAGAACCACGTAGGCGTCTTCCAGGCGTGGAAGAAGCTGATGACCGCGCACGGCGTAGATGCTACGCCGACGCTCGTGTGCGTTGGCAAACGGGGATGGCTGTTCGATCAGGCCAGTTCACTGCTGGAAGCAGATAGCCGACTCGCCAGCAAGATTGCTCTTCTTTCGGGCATTTCGGATGACGAGCTTGCGGCGCTTTACAAAGGTTGCCTGTTCACTGTATATGCCAGCCATTATGAGGGCTGGGGCCTGCCGGTCACCGAAAGCCTGAGCTTCGGAAAGGTGTGTCTGAGTGCAAATAATTCATCGCTGCCGGAAGCGGGTTCCCGGTTCGCCGACTACTTTGATAACGATTCAGTACCCGACATTGTCAGTGGTTTGAACAAGCTCGTGTTTGACGATCAATATCGTGTGCGTCGAGAGGCTGAAATCGCCCGCGATTTCAAGCCGCGGGAATGGGTCGAAGTGCTTCACGATCTCGTGGGTGGGGTGACGGATCATTTCTCCGCGGCCCGCAAGGATTCGCGCGGGCCGGCAGTGGCGCAAATCGAACCGGGCGTCTTCTACGACTTTGGCGCGAAGACCCACGTGGACGCGGGCCCTGATCGTGCCGTTGCGGAGATGCTACGTCACGAATTGTCTTGGCACCCTGTCGAAGCGTGGGGTACGTGGGCGCGTAACAAAAACGCGAAGCTGGCGTTCAAGTTCTCGCCGGCGAGCCACCTTGCCCACGATGAGGTTCTCGTCTATCTGAAGCTCGTCTGCGGTCCTGAATCGACTGAAGTAACGGTTCGATTGGGCTCACATGTAGTCGGCGAGGTATCGCTACAATCCCATGAGACCCGCTTTGTCCGTTTCACGGTGCGCAAATCATGGCTGGTCTTGCGGGAAGAAGCGGGCGAATACAACGTAATGGTCTTCGATCACAAGGTTCTGGTGTCCTTGTCCGAATCGTCAGAAGACGCGGACAATCGCGTGATTGGCGTTGGACTCTGCGGCATTGGTATGTGCGATCCGGATGATTTTGAGTTCCGGCTCGACATTCGTGAACGTCAGGACATGTTGATTCTGTAATCGCGACGCCTGTATTTGTCGAAGCGCTGGGCGGCGGCTTGATGGGCCGCCGCCCATTTCTCCAATGGTCACACCGTGCTAGGCCGGAAATCCTTGAAAATTGTGCGAAAGAGGCTGATTTCATCAAGTGAATCGGCAAATTGCAGCGTTTGCCAATCCGACGACCCACTAAAACGGTACATCGCGGAACGGCTATCTTTCGCGGAGACTGTGACGCTCGGAACACCGGTTTTGGTCTTGCCACGCGCAACCGCTACGAACACGAATGCACAGTCTGGTGCGGCGCGTTTCAGGGCGGTTTGAACAAGGTCGAAATCGTGATCTGAATGTTCATCTTCACGGCGAATCATTAGGAACAGGGTGCTTGCCCCATTCTTCAGGCATAAGCGGAGCCGGTCGACGCACCGTGTCAAATAGGCGTAGTCAGTTGACTCGTGCACATCGTGATGATTGAATACGAAGTCGACTCCATGTTTCTCCTGGTAGAACACATGTTGCACCCGGTTCACTTCGGGACCGTCGCGACGCTCTTCCACAGGGACGGGGGCGTAGTACTGTCTGTCCAGGAAAGTCTGGAAATTGTCTTCGACCGCGTGCGCAATCATCGATGGGCTGGCAAACGTCCAGTCGAACGCCGAAGAGAACTTCTTCAGTCCGAAGCGCTTTAAGAAGGTACTCGTGTAGCAGTGCGTGCCCAGACTGACGATATTGTCGAAGTACCTGGGCGTGTTCGCTGTGCTATCCGGGAAAGCGACAAGTACCTTACGCTTGAAATGGCTTTTCGATTCTTCGCTGGCCAAAAACATTTGCAGCGTCTGCTCGATAGCGGATTCGGAATCGTGCCGAGCCAAGAGTTCGGTGTGATGTTGCAGCCCGCTCGGCTCAGGTTCTCGACCCAAGAGTGCACGATAGAAAGCCTGAATGATCCGTTCGTTCTGTTTCTCTTTAGTCATTTGATGGGCGGGCAAGACTAGGTCCGTGATGTGGTTGGACGGCTTTGTCTGCGCGAGTGGAGCTTCGGCGGCTACTAGCTGCAGAACGGCTTTAGGCGCTAACGGCGGCGCAACGAAGGCTCGCTTCTCTGATTGACCGGTCGCCTCGTAGTAAAAATCGAATGCGGTGTCGACGTCCGCAAACTCACGCAGTATTCCGCGCTCGAGCACGCACGCGCGTGAGCAATGCTCGCGTATCATTTGCGGATCGTGTGACACCATGATCATCGCTCTATCGCGCCGTCGCTCGAATAGTTCGTGGTGGCACTTCGCCTGGAAGCTTGCGTCACCTACCGCAATGACCTCATCGATCAGAAAGCATTCGAATTCAATTGCCATCGACATCGCGAATGCGAGTCTGGCGCGCATCCCGTTCGAATACTTTTTCACTGGTTCCCGGAGATAATCGCCGAGCTCCGTGAATTCTTCGACAAATGGGAGTGCATCGTCATACGATGCCCCGTAGACGCGGCAGACAAATCTAAGGTTGTCGAGTCCGGTCAGACTGCCCTGGAATCCGCCGGAAAATGCGAGCGGCCAGGACACCGTCATACCTCGGTCAATCTGTCCCGAGCTTGGCAGTTCCGACCCGCCAATGAGGCGAATCAGGGTGGACTTGCCTGACCCGTTTCGCCCCAAAATGCCAACGCGCTCGGATTTGCCTATTGCAAGTTGAATGTTATTCAAAACTGTTCGCCGGCCGTTCCTGGTCCGGTATTGCTTGCTCACGTCGCGCAAGTTGAGCATCAGTGTTCCACTTTCGATGAGATGTCTTTCATGACAGCCAGTCCCATCCACGTCAGAAAGGCGCAAACAATGACGACATACTGGACATCGTAATAAGGTTTGATTGACGGTCCGAAGTAGCCAAAGCGGAACAGTTCCACACAGTTCGGAACCGGGAAAAGCATGACAATGTCGCGCACTCGTGGAGGCAGCCAACTCGCCATCACGAACGCTCCGGACACCGGCAATTGAAAGTATGCGATCGGATGCCACAAACGTTCCACCATTTCGCTGTATTCGCAAATGCCGCCGATCAGCAGCCCCATTGCAGCCGAGTACCACGCTAGTAGCCCCCAGCCGGCCGCCATCGTCAACATGTCCGCCGGCGGAAGGATGAGTCCTGTCACCACGAACAATGATACGAGGACGACCATGGAAAGCGTGATTCCCGCAATTTCTAGAACAATGCGCGCGAGGAAAAGGTCAATGACCTGAACGTTTCGATGGAAGAGAAGGGAGGCGTTAGGCTCGACGGCGAGGGTGCATCGACCGATGGTGTTTCGCCATACAAGCACGGTGGAATAGCTCGTTATCGCGAACGCCATTACGTTGACGCTATGGCCGGAACTGACATCGTGCACAATAGTCCACAGGCCCATGACGCCCATGGTGAACAGCATCGGTTCGGCGAAAAGCCAAGCGAAGCCGATGTTGTGACGTCCGTAGCGCGTAATGATTTCCCGCATGATCAAGGCGAAGATAACACGCGCCTGAATGACTAGGGCGCGAGAGAGCGAAGCGGTCCTATTGTCCGGCATGACTCAGTCCTGATGTTCTCGAACGCTGGCAAGCAATAGGCTTAGCGATGCCCACGCAACAAGTCCTAGGATAAACGCCGTGATGATTCCCCGCATGCGCTTCGGTTCAATGGCGACGTCGGGCTGATTTGGCTGGACGAGCCGCTCCAGATAGAGTTGCTTGCGCTGTGCTTCAGCCTTGGCGTTTTCCAATGCCGCCATTGCCGACGCCAATTGCTTGTCGGCGAATTCGGCGTCGAGTTGCAGCCGCGCATACGCAGCCGCTTTTGCGGACAATGAATTCTTTCCACCTGTCACGCCGCCCGTAGCTGTCTGAATCTGCTTTTCAAGTGTCGCGATGCTGGTCTTCAGAACTGGAATCTGCGGATTTTGCGGCGCGATCGATTGTAACTGGATCAACTGCGTCTGTGCGGCGAACATCTGTGCCTGCAGGCTGGTAACCTGCTGCAACTGCAATGCCGATTGCTTTTCCGGATCAAAGACCGTGTATGAGTTACGATATTCAGCCAATGCAGCGGCAGCGTCTTTCGCCTTGTTCGCCGCAAGGTCCACTTGGGTTTGTGCGAACTGCACAGTATCCGTAGCCGCCCGTTCGTTCATGCGGTTAATCAAGCGCTCGCTCATCTCCAGCAGCGACTTGTTGATTCGCTCCGCATCGCTCGCGGTATACGCGCGAACCTGCACGGTCGCGATCGCCGAGGTCGAATCGAGATCCACAGAGACAATGCGTTTGTTGTAGTACTTCCACAGCGCTTCAAAACTGCTGTCTATGCCCGTTGAAAAGTGGCTGAAGAAGTCGCCCTGATTACCATAGGCATTGAGAATGTAGTTGCCCCGGTTCAGTTCCTTGAGCGCATCGCGCGACTGGATGTAGTCGATGACCGAGTAGGTGTCGTCTTGCGCGCGCGAGAATCCGGTCCCTTGCAATAGCGCGCCTACCACGCTCGTTTGAGCTTGTCGCTGCGGGCTGCGCACCACGAAGCGCGACTCCGACACGTAAATGTCCGACGCAATCAATCCAAAATAGACTACGGCGATGGCGGTAGGCGCGACCACCGTCAACGCAAAGAGCCGGTCGATTCCTTTGACGCGCTCGAGTAGGCTTTTTTTCTTTCCCGGGGACGGCGGCGCCGCATTTTTGCTAGATACTGTTTCCAACGTCTTATCCAACTTTGAGTAGTTCTTTCAATTCCCTCTCTGCCTCTCTGGCGAAGCAGTGGGAAAGATCGAGAGCACCGCAAAATACCTGCAGCCCAAATGGGCGCAAACGTTTTACGTGGGCCACTATGAATTCTTACGCGATATTTCGCCAAGGATTGCAGGCGCAAACTAAACGTGGCAATTCTTGGTTGGCAAATATTGGCGTATGCCTACCCGATAGAGCAAGGGCGGCTGATTGTAGCCACCCTATAGGGCCTGCGCCATCCACCTTCGTATCCTTCCAACAAATTTCTTAAATTTTACAACCGTTGTTATTTTTTACCTCGTAATGTTGTATTCTTCGCTCCTTGCTTAAGGCCAGTCGCACAATTCAAACGATACCAAGGTCGCCCGGGGGCCGAGGACGCATGTATGTCTATGTGTTCTATCGGTAATGCTCGACCTGCCATTCGACGTACTCACATGCACCGCTCCTTCCTCGCCCTGCAAGGCACGGCTTCTCCGTTCTTTAGCCGACTTGCCACAGCACTGCGCGAGCGCGGCCACGCCGTACGCCGGGTTAATTTCTGCGGCGGTGATCTGTCATATGCTTGTAATAGTGATGCATGGAATTTTCGCGGACACCCAGGCGAATTGTCCGATTGGTATTCCAATAAGGTGAACGCCAGCAGCTTTACCGACGTACTAATGTTCGGTGACTGTCGCGAAATACATCGCCCGGTACACCCTATTGCAAAAACCCACGGCCTGCGCGTCCACGTCTTCGAAGAAGGCTACGTCCGCCCGCATTGGCTGACGCTGGAGAAGGACGGCGTAAACGGTCGCTCGCAATTACCGTGCGATCCCGCCTGGTATCTCGACCAACGCCGTTTCACGCCGCCCAGCCCCGTCGGTCATCCCACCGGCTATAACCTTTACGAACGCGCTTTTCACGACATGCGTTATCGCAGCGCCAACACGCTATTCGCGTTGCGCTTTCCGCATTACCGCAGCCATCGTCCGAGAAACGGCTTCTTCGAATACTCGGGACTGGCTACGCGCGCATTGCGACAACGCAAACACCATCACGATTCCGACAAAGTCACTCGCGATCTACTCGAAGCCGGTCGCGCGTATTACATCTTTCCGTTGCAACTGAATTCGGATGCGCAGATCGTCGTCCATTCGCCGTTCGACAGCGTGCGTGAAGCAATCGCAAAAGTACTGACGTCGTTCGCGCATCACGCGCCGGCCGACAGTTGGCTCGTCATCAAGAACCATCCGCTCGACACCGGCCTGATCGACTACCGCCGTCACGCCGAGCAGCTCGCGCGCGAACTCGGCATCGCCGAGCGCATGCGTTTCATCGACGCAGGCCATCTGCCGACGCTGCTCGACCACGCGCGCGGCGCCGTCGTGGTGAACAGCACAGTCGGCTTGTCGGCGTTGCACCACCGCCGCCCGTTGATGGCGCTGGGTTCGGCCATCTACAACATGCCCGGCCTGACCTGGCAAGGCTCGCTCGACGATTTCTGGCTCCACGCCGATCAGCCCGACATGAACCTGTACCAGGCCTTCCTCGACTACGTCGTCCACCACACGCAAATCAACGGCGACTTCTACACGAAGACCGGCATCGCGATGGCCGTAGCCGGCGCGGTGCAACGCCTGGAGGCGGCTGCGCATGCGTAAAGCCGCGCCGCGCCACATCGTGATCACCGGCGCGAGCGCCGGTCTCGGTCGCGCGCTCGCGTTGGCTTATGCGGCGCCTGGCGTCGTACTGGCCCTGATCGGCCGCGACGCGCAACGTCTCGAAGCGTCGGCGCAAGCCTGCCGCGCCCAAGGCGCAACAGTGCAGACCGGCCTGATAGACGTGCGCGACGCACAAGCCATGCAAACCTGGCTGCACTGTTTCGACGACGCGCACCCGATCGACCTGCTGATCGCCAACGCCGGCGCGGCCAGCACGCTCGCATCCGCGAGCGACTGGGAAGACCTGGCGCGCACGGCCGCGATCGTCGACACCAACTTCTACGGCGCGATGCATGCGGTGCTGCCGGTGATCGCCCGCATGCGTGCGCACAAACACGGCCACGTAACACTGATCAGCTCGCTAGCCGCGCTGCGTGGCATGGCGATTTCGCCGGCCTATTGCGCGAGCAAAGCGGCGATCAAGGCCTACGGCGATTCGGTCCGTCCGATCCTGTCGCGCGATGGAATTAGCATGTCGATCGTTCTGCCGGGCTTCGTGAAAACGGCAATGAGCGACGTGTTCCCCGGCGAGAAACCCTTCCTCTGGTCCGCCGACAAAGCAGCCCAACACATCCAGCGCAAACTGGCAGCCGGCCGCGCCGAAATCGCGTTCCCGAGCCTGCTCGCGTTCGGCATGCGGCTGTTGCCGTTGCTGCCCGCGGTCCTCGCCGATGCAATTCTCGGTGGCCTGTCGTATCTGCCGCGCGAGGAGCATTGAGTGAACGCGACGCTCGCGCTCAGTTTCGCGGCCGCTGCCGGCCTTGCGCTTCTGCCGGAAGCACTCGCGCAGCCGCGTGCGTCGCTGCGTCGCTCGCCGCTTGCGTTCGCGTTGCATATCGCAGCAATCGTGTTCTTCTGCGCGTGCGTGTTGCTGATCACTGGGCGAGTGCATTTTTCGGCGTTCGTCGCGATTGCACTGGTCGCGCTGCTGGCGGGCGTCAGCAACGCGAAATACGCATCACTGCGTGAGCCGTTCGTCTTCACCGACCTGAGCCTCTTCAGTCAGCTATTCGCGCATCCGCGTCTTTATCTGCCGTTCCTGAGCGTGGGCACCGTCGTCGCGATCGTGCTCGGCGTCGTCGTGGTCGTCGCGGCGTTTGTCGCGGACACGCCGCTGGCGCATCGGCCCATCGCCGCGCTTTTGCTCACCGCGTGCGCATCGATTGCGGCCGCCTACGCATGTGCCGCGCGCCTGCCGTTATCACTGCGTGCCGTCGACGATCAGCAACGCCACGGCTTTTTCGCGGTTTTCATCGCCTATTTGCTGAACGGCATGCGCCCAACCACCGTGCGTCAGTTGCGCACCGCGCTCGCCAACGGTCCGTTCGCGACCGGCACGCCAGGCACAATGCCCGATGTGATCCTGATCCAGAGCGAGTCGTTCTTCGACGCGCGGCGTCTGTCCATCTCGATCAATCCGTCGATCCTGCGCAACTTCGATCTCGCGCGCCGTGAGTCGATCCAGCACGGCGAGCTGACGGTGCCCGCGTGGGGCGCGAATACGATGCGCACGGAGTTCGCGGTGCTGACGGGCGTCGATGACGCGCAGCTCGGCTACGCGCGCTTTTATCCGTATGCGTTCGTGCGGCGCGCGTGTGCATCGCTCGCGTCTTGGTTCAAGCAAGGCGGTTATCAAACGCTGGCGATTCACCCGTATTACGCGGATTTTTTCGGTCGCGAGCGGGCGTTCAAACATCTGCAGATCGACCGCTTTGTCGACATCAAGGCATTCGCGGACGCACCACGCGCGGGCCCGTACGTCGCCGATATGGCGGTCGCGGATGCGATCGTCGAAGCGCTGGACGAACCGCGCGAGAAACCCGCGTTCATCTTCTCGATGACGATGGAAAACCACGGCCCGCTGCATCTGGAAACAGTGCAACCCGGCGAGTCCTCAGCGTTCCATTCGCTCGGCGACGACGAGCAATGGCGCGACCTGACCGCCTATCTGCGGCATCTGGCCAACGCCGATGCGACGCTCGGCCGGCTGCTCGACGCGCTGCGCGCGCGGCGCCGCGACACGGTGCTGTGTTTTTATGGCGATCACGTGCCGGCGCTTTCGCACGTGTACGCGCAATTTGACAACGAACCCGCACACAGCAACTACTTTATCTGGCGCAACTACGGTGATGCGCCAGCGACCCGAACAGATCTTTACGCCGGGCAACTTGGCGTCGCCCTCGTAGAAGCGCTCGCGCCGGCTGTATCGCGCGAGACGCCGACGCGCACGCTTCACCCAACAGAAGAACGATGACGAAACAGATTGCGATTGTGGGGATGGCCTGCCGTTTCCCCGGCCATGTTGAGAACCCGGAAGATTTCTGGGCGTTGCTGCGCGACGAAAAAGACGCGGTCACGCAAGTGCCGGCCGATCGTTTCGGCACGGAGTTTTACCAGCATCCGTCGAAGCGCGAAGCGGGCAAGAGCTATACGTTTTCCGCGGGCGTGCTCGACGACGTCGCCGGTTTCGACGCGTCGTTTTTCGGCATTTCGCCGCGCGAAGCGCAGCAGATGGACCCGCAGCAGCGTCTGTTGCTCGAACTCGCGTGGGAAACCTTCGAGGACGCGGGCGTGCGTCCGCGCGACATGGAAGGCAGCAATTGCGCGGTCTATGTCGGTGTCGCGAGCCCGGACTACGGCAATCGTTTCGTCGACGACCTGAACGCGGTGGACCCGTATTCGGCGACCGGCAACACGCTCAGCATCGCGTCGAACCGGCTGTCGTATCTGTTCGATCTGCGCGGACCGAGCGTGTCGGTCGATACCGCGTGCTCGTCGTCGCTGGTCGCGCTGCATCAGGCGTGTCAGGCGCTGCAGATAGGCGACGCCGAGGTGGCCATCGCGGGCGGCGTCAATCTGCTGCTGCATCCGTTCGGTTTCGTGACGTTCTCGAAGGCGTCGATGCTGTCGCCGCGCGGGCGCTGCCGTGCGTTCGACGCGACCGGCGACGGCTACGTCCGCTCGGAAGGCGGCGCGCTTGTGATGCTGAAGACGCTGGAGCGCGCGCTCGCCGACGGCGACACGATTCATGCGGTCATCGCCGGTTCGGGCGTGAACTCGGACGGCTACTCGCAGGGCGGCATCAGCGTGCCGGGCGCGGCGACTCAGGCCGCGCTGCTGCGCACGGTGTATCAACGCGCGGGCGTCGACCCGCGCTCGCTCGCTTATGTCGAGGCGCATGGTACCGGTACTGCCGTCGGCGATCCGATCGAGGCGCGCGCGTTGATGAGCGTCGCGTCGGCGGGGCGGCCCGTCGATCGTCCGCTGCTGATCGGTTCGGTGAAGACCAACGTCGGCCACCTCGAAACCGCGTCGGGCATGGCCGGCCTGATCAAGGCGATCCTGTGCCTGAAGCATCGCGCGGTGCCGAAGACGCTGCATTTCGAAACGCCGAATCCGGCGATCGATTTCGTCGGCGGCCGGCTGCGGGTCGTCGATCGTCTGACGCCGCTTGAATCGCCCGATGGTGCACACGCGCCGCTCGTGATCGGCGTCAACTCGTTCGGTTTCGGCGGCACGAATGCGCACGTCGTGCTGCGCGAGGCACCGGCTTCGAGCGTCACCAATACCACGCAACCCGAACGCGGCGCCGCGACAGCGCCACTCGCGCCGCTCGTGCTATCGACGCGCGCGGCGGCCGCATTGCCTGATCTGGCGGCACGCTATCTGGCGTCGCTCGATCAGGGCGCGTCGTGGAATCTGTTGGCCGCGAATGCCGCGCATCGTCGGCAATGGCTGAAGCATCGCGCGATCGTCGCGCCGTCGACGCTCGCGGAAGCGCGCGCGGCACTCGCCGCGCTGGCCTCGTCCACGCAAGAGCACGCGGACATGGCGCTCGTCAAAGGCGAAGCGCCGGCCGACGACGGCCGTCTCGCGCTCGTATTCTCCGGCAACGGCTCGCAGTGGGCCGACATGGGCAAGCAGTTGCTCGAACAGGAGCCGGTATTCAGCGCCGCACTGGAAGAACTCGACGCACTGTGGCGCGCCGACGGCAGCGCTTCGCTGCTCGACATGCTGCGCGAAGGCGTGAGCGTCGAGCGTCTCGCGGCCACCGAGCATTCGCAGCCGCTGCTGTTCGCGATCCAGGTCGGCGTGGTGCGCGTGCTCGAAGCGCGTGGCGTCGCGTATCACGTGTGCGTCGGCCACAGCGTCGGCGAAGTCGCGGCGGCGTGGGCGTCGGGCGCGTTGACGCTCGCGCAGGCCGTGCGTGTGATCAAGATTCGCAGCCGCGCTCAGGCGAAAACGCGCGGCACCGGCCGAATGGCGGCGGCCGGTCTCGGCGAGGCGGCGATGCGTGCGTTGATCGCGCAACACAATCTGGACGCGACGGTGGAAGTTGCCGGCGTCAACAGTCCGCAGGCGGTCACGCTCGCCGGTCCGCTCGACGCGTTGCAAGCGCTCGAATCGGCCGTCAAGGCGAACGGCCGCTTCTTCCAGATGCTCGATCTCGACTACGCGTTCCACAGTTGTCAGATGGACCCCATCGAGCTGGACGTACTCGCGGGTCTCGCGGACCTCGCGCCGAACGCAGTCGCACGCGGTTTCGTATCGACGGTGACGGGCGGTGAACTCGCGGGCACCGAACTGGACGCGCGCTACTGGTGGCGCAACATCCGCGAGCCAGTGCGCTTCGGCGACGCGATTGCACGCATCGCGCAGAACGGCGTGCGTCTGTTCCTCGAGATCGGCCCGCATTCCATTTTGCGCACCTACGTCACGCAAACGCTCGACGACGCGCGCATCGCGGGCCGCTCGCTGGCGACGCTCAAGCGCAATCACGACAGCGCGGATACGCTGTATCACGCGCTCCACGCGATGATCGCGAACGGCGCGAACGTCGACGTCGATCGTTTCGCGCCGCGTGCGTGGCTGAATCAGCATGTGGCGCTGCCGTCGTATCCGTGGCAGCACGAACGTCACTGGCTCGGTCCGACCGCCGAGGCCTACAACCTCGTGTACCGCCGCCGCGAGCATCCGCTGCTCGGCTATCGTCTGCGCGAGCATGCGCTCGCATGGGAAAACCAGCTCGACCCGGCGGGTCTGCCGATGCTGGCCGATCACGTCGTCGATGGCGGCGCGGCGTTTCCGGGCGCGGGCTGCGTCGAGATGGCGCTCGCCGCCGCGCGCGTGCATTTCGGCACCGCGAGCTGCGCGGTCGAGAACGTCGAAATCCGTCTGCCGGTCGTGTTCCAGCCGCAGCATTCGAAGCTGTTCCGCTTCACCGTGGACGTGCGGACCGCGAACTTCACGATCGAAACGCGCGATCGCATGTCGGACGAAGCGTGGTCGCTGAACGTGACCGGCCGTTTGCTCGCGAGCGGCTGCGCGCTCGGCGACACGGCGGCCAACTTGCCGCTGTTCGAACTGACGAGCCTGCTCGCGCAGCCGTCAATGTCCGGCGACACGCTGTACGCGAACACTGCCGCGATCGGCCTGAACTATGGACCCGCGTTCCGTTGGGTGCGCACGGTACACGTCGACGCGAACGCCGACATGGCCCTTGCCGAAGTGGACATGCCCGCAGTGCTCGCGCGGTCCGCCGACGCTGCGAACGCGTTCGCATTGCATCCAGCGCTGATGGACAGCGGCTTTCATCCGCTGTTCGCGCTGCTCGCTTCGCCGCGACACGGCGAGCTCGAGCATGCGGCCTATGTGCCGGTGCAACTGGGCCGCATCGACTATCTGCGCGGCGACGCGATCCGCTATGTGCTCGCGCGCATCGAGCGGCGCAGCCCACATTCGGTCGTCGCATCGTTCGAATTCGCCGACGCGCAGGGCGCGATCGTCGCGCGTCTGAGCGCGTGCCGCTTCCGCCGCGTCGATCTGCTGAGCCGGCGCCAGCAGGCGCCCGGACGCTATACGTATATCGTCGAAGCGAAGCCGCTTGCCGCCGACGTGAACGCCCATGCGTTGCCCACGGCCGCCGCATTGCTCGCCGATGCGACGAGCGTGCTCGCCGCGCAGGAAGACGAAGCGCGCCGGCACACGCATCTGACCGAGATGCTGCCGCTGCTCGACGTGCTCGCGGGCGCCTACGCGTTGCAGGCGCTCGACGCGCTGGACGTGTTCGCGCAGCCGGCGCTGCCCGATTGCGCGCATCCGGCGTTGCTCGCGCGACTCGTGCAGATCGTCGTCGAAGATGGCCTCGCGCGTCGCGACGGCGCGCGTGTCGTGCGCGACGACGGCGCCTGCGCGAACCTGCCCGCCATCGACGAGCTGTGGCGCGAGCTGCTCGCGCAATCGCCCGCGCACGTGGCCGAGCTGACACTGCTCGCGCATTGCGGCGCGGCGCTGCCTGTCGTGCTGCGCGGAGAAGTGAGCGGCGCGCAGATCCTGCCGCCGTCGCGCAGCAGCCTCGTCGAGCATTTCTTCGAAGCGTCGCCCACGTGGACGCATGCGAACGCGCTGACCGCCGCGTGTCTGCATCGCGCGATCGAAAGCTGGAGCGAGCCGCGCCGTCTGCGCGTGCTCGAACTCGATTCGCCGCTCACCGACATACTGCAACCGCTTGCGATTCACGTGCCGGTCTCGCGTTGCGATTACACGATCGCGGGTACGCGCGAGCAGTTGAGCGGCTTCGACGCGACTGAGCATCCGTCGCTCCATGTCGCGACCGTCGAGTTCGGCGATGCGCCGCGTCTCGCTGGCGTCGACGCGAGCGAGCGCTACGACGTCGTGGTCGCGAGTCACGTGCTCGCTGCGCAAAGCGAGCCGCGCGCGTTGCTCGCCGCGTTACGCGGCTGGCTCGCGCCGGGCGCGCTGGTGGTGATCGCGGAGCCGCGCAATAGCCGTTTCGCGGATCTCGTGTTCGATCTCGACGCGGATGCGGCTCATGCCAACGCGCGCCGGGCGGCGTGGCTGTCGCCGCAGGCGCTGACGCAACTGCTGGAAGAGGCGGGCTTCGAACAGGTCGCGCGCCATACGGAGCAAGGGCTCGATCTCGAAGGCGCGCCGACACTGCTGGTGGCGCGCGCGCCGCTCGCGGTGGCCGCGAACGATGCGGCGCGCGCGACTCAGGCGAGCACGTCGCCCGCGCATTGGTCGCTGCTGTACGCCAGGTCCGACGCGATCGACGCGATCGACCCGATCGACGCTAAGCTCGCCACGGCGCTGCAAGCCGCCGGCCAGACGACGTCGAGCACGACGCTCCAGGCATTGCGTGACGACATCAGCAAGCTGGCCGCGCCGGCCGGCGCCGCCCATCACGTTGTCTTTATCGCGCCCGACCAGCCCTTGTCCGCCGACGCGGACGGCGCCGAAGTGATGCGCGCGCAGCAACAGACCACGCTCGCGCTCGCGCAGCTGGTGCGCGATCTGGTGGCGGTGTCGAACCAAATGCGCCCGCAACTGTGGATCGTCACACGCGGCGGCGCGCCGGTTTCGACGCCGTTCGTGGATGCGCGGTCGCTGCGTCCGGAGCAGGGCGCACTGTGGGGGCTGGTACGCGTGCTGGCCAACGAGCATCCCGAACTGTCGTGCCGTCTGATCGATGTGTGCGCGACGCAACGCGACGCGGGCGCGCTGCTCGCGCGTGAACTGCTGGCATCCGACGGCGAGGAAGAAGTGCTGCTGACGCCGCGCGGCCGCTACGTAACCCGCATGCTGCCCACGCCGAACGCGGCGCTGCGCGATATCGTCGCCGAGCCGCTGCGTGCGCGCAATGAAGCGGCGGTGCTCGGTTTCGCGTCGCCGGGTTCGTTGCGCAACCTCGAATGGTTCCCGTTGCCGCATCGCGAGCTCGCGGCGGATGAGCTTGAGATCGAGCCGGTCGCGACGGGCCTCAACTTCCGCGACGTGATGTACGCGATGGGCCTGCTGTCCGACGAGGCCGTCGAAAACGGCTTCGCGGGCGCGACGGTCGGCATGGAGCTGTCCGGGCGCGTCGTACGCGTCGGCCGCGATGTGCAGCGTTTCGCGCCGGGCGATGCGGTGCTCGGTTTCGCGCCGGCGTCGTTCGCGAGCCACGTGCGCACCAAAGCGGAAGCGATCGCGCACAAGCCCGCGCGTCTGACGTTCGAGGAAGCGGCGACGGTGCCGACCACGTTCTTCACCGCGTACTACGCGCTGTGCAAGCTCGCGCGTCTGCGTCGCGGCGAACGTGTGCTCGTGCATGGCGCGGCGGGTGGCGTGGGGATCGCGGCGATCCAGCTCGCGCGACATCTCGGCGCGGAAGTGTTCGCGACCGCGGGCAGCCGCGAGAAGCGTGAATTCGTGCGTCTGCTCGGCGCCGATCATGTGTTCGATTCGCGCAGCCTCGCCTTCGCCGATGAAATCCGCGAACGCACGCGAGGCGCCGGGGTCGACATCGTGCTCAATTCGCTGGCCGGCGAAGCGATGGTGCGCAGCATCGACACGCTGCGTCCGTTCGGTCGTTTCCTCGAACTGGGCAAGCGCGATTTCTATGAAAACAGCCGCATCGGCTTGCGGCCGTTCCGTAACAACATCAGCTATTTCGGCATCGATGCGGACCAGTTGATGAGCGCATTGCCGGGGCTGACCGCGCGTCTGTTCGAGGACGTGATGCGGCTGTTCGCGGACGGCGTGCTGCATCCGCTGCCATATCGCGCGTTCCCGGCCGAGCGCGTCGAGGAAGCGTTCCGCCATATGCAGCAGGCGCGGCAGATCGGCAAGATTCTGGTCACGTATCCGGCGGGCACGCCGAGTCCCGCGCGGTCGGCGCAGTCCGGCGCCACGCTGGAACTCGATCCGGCGGCCGTCTATCTGATCGTCGGCGGCACGGGTGGGCTTGGCTTTGCGAGCGCGCGCTGGATGATGTCGCGTGGCGCGCGTCATCTGCTGCTCGCGAGCCGTTCCGGCACACTCGCGCCCGAACTGGCCGAAGAGGTCACGCGCTGGCGCGCGAGCAACGGCACGCAAGTGCGCACGGTCGCCTGCGACGTGACCGACGCGGCGGCGCTCGAATCGTTGCTTGCCGACGTCGCGCAGCGCGGCACGCCGTTGAAGGGCGTGTTGCATTCGGCGATGGTGATCGACGACGGTCTGGTGCGCAATCTCGACGACGAGCGCTTTGCCGCCGTGCTCGCGCCGAAGGTGGCGGGCGCATGGAATCTGCATCGCGCGACGCGCGACTTGTCGCTCGATTTCTTCGTGGTCTATTCGTCGGCGACGACCTTCCTCGGCAATCCGGGGCAATCGAGCTACGTCGCGGCAAACAGCTTCCTCGAAGCGCTGATCGCGCAGCGGCGCGCGGCCGGTTTGCCGGGCACCTGCATGGCATGGGGCCCGCTCGACGACGTCGGCTTCCTCGCGCGCAACGCGGACACACGTGAAGCGCTGCAGGCTCGCATCGGCGGCGCGTCGATCAGCTCGGCCGAAGCGATGGCCGCGCTCGAACGCGCGCTGGTCGCGATGCATGCGGGCGAGGCGGTGGTGCGGCTCGATTGGCATGCACTCGCGCTCGGCATGCCGGCGGCGCGCGCGCATCGCTACACCGAGCTGCAGGCGCGCGGCGCTCACGAACCGGCGCATCAGGGCAGCGTGCAGATGCGCGAGCAGATCGCGGCGATGCCGTTCGACGACGCGCAGCGATTGGTCGAGGAGGCGTTGCAGGCGCAGATCGCGCGCATCCTGCACATGTCGCCGGAGAAGATCGAAACCGGCCGCTCGATTCTCGACATGGGCATGGATTCGCTGATGGGCATGGAGCTCGGCATGGCCGTCGAAGAACGCTTCGAGGTCAAGCTGTCGATCATGACGATGGCCGAAGGCGCGACCGTGCATTCGCTCGCGCAACGGATCGTCGAGTCGATCCAGACGCAGGATGACGCGGCCGAGCCGAACGGCGCCGCCGCGCAGATGGCGGCGCAGGTCGCGGCGGTCGCCGCGCAGCATGCGCTCGATGTCGGTGCCAACGCGCTGGCCGACGTGGCCGATGCGCTGTCCGCGCAGTCGAGCGCGACGGAGCTGGTCTGATGCGCGCGCCCGCGGGCTGGAGTCATCGCGAGGGGACGCTCGCGCGCGTGCTGAGCGTGAGCGGTCATGGCCTGCACACCGGCCGGCGCGTGAACGTGCGGATCCTGCCGGGCACCGCCAGCGGTCCGCGCGGCGTCGTGTTCCGGCGCATGCAACACGGCCGGGTGCTGGCCGAATTCGCGGTGCATCCCGCGCTGCGGCGCGGGCAGCCGCTGTGCACGATGCTCGAAGCGGCCGATGGCGTGCGCGTGCGCACGGTCGAGCATCTGCTGGCTTCGCTGCTGGCGTGCGAAATCGATCGCGCGACGGTCGAACTCGACGCCGAGGAAGTGCCGATTCTCGACGGCAGCGCGCAACCGTGGCTCGACGAGATTCACGCGTGCGGCCGCATCGAGTTGCCGCATGCGAAGCGTTTCATTCGCGTGCTGCGGCCGGTGCGAATCGCCGACGGTGTTGGCACGCGCGACGAACGCAGCATGTCGATCGAACCGGCAGACGCATATGAAGTGAGCGTGCGCAACGATCTGAAAGGCTTCGGCGAATTGCGCTGGGACGGCGCGCTGACGCCGGCGAGCTTCGCGGGCGAGATCGCGCCGTCGCGGTCGTATGGGCGCGTCAAGTGGGCGATCCCGGCGATCGCGGCCGGCTACGTGCGCGGCGTACCGATTCTGCGCGGCGCGCGGCTGTCGTGCACGGCGGCGATCGTCGGCAATCGGGTGCTCGGCGGCATGCGCGTGCCCGACGAGTTCGTGCGCCATCGCGTGCTCGACCTTGTCGGCGACATGGCGATGGCCGGCGCGCCATTGCTGGGCCGCGTGAGCGCGTTGCGGCCGAGTCACGAAATGAACTACCGGCTCGTCGCCGCGCTGCTCGCGGATCGCGACGCGTGGGAATGGGCAGAATTCGCGGGCTGAACGTACAGGATTAGCGAAACACTATGGGACTGGGTGATCACCTTCGCCAACAACTGGCCGCCAAGGCGTTGATGAGGCAGCTCGAACGCGTGTCCGACGAAGCGCGCGAGCCAGGCGCGCCGCTCGCGGCGAGCGGCACTCGCGCGGCGCAGGACGCCGCGCGCGCCGAGCTATGCAGCTTCGAAAGCATGCCGGGTTATCAGCAGGTCGAGATCTTGCGGCAGATGGGCGACAAGCTGCAGGTGCAGTCGCCGTTTTTTCGCGTGCATGAAGGCGTAGCCGGCGCGACGACGCGCATCGGCGGCGCCGAGTATCTGAACTACGCGAACTACAACTATCTCGGTCTCGCCGGCGATCCGCACGTGTGCGCGCGGGCGAAACAGGCGATCGACCGCTATGGCACGTCGGCGTCGGCGAGCCGCATGGTGGCGGGCGAGCGGCCCGTGCAGCGCGAACTCGAAACGGCGCTCGCGTCGTTCTACGAGGTCGACGATTGCGTGGTGTTCGTCAGCGGCCACGCGACCAACGTGACCGTGATCGGCTCGCTGTTCGGTGCCGGCGACCTGATCGTGCACGACTCGCTCGCGCACAACAGCATCGTGCAGGGCGCGCAATTGAGCGGCGCCAAACGGCTGAGCTTTCCGCACAACGACTGGCAGGCGCTCGACGCGTTGCTCGCCCGTGTGCGGCACGATTACCGGCGCGTGCTGATCGCGATCGAAGGTCTGTACAGCATGGACGGCGACATTCCCGATCTCGCGCAATTCGTCGACCTCAAGCGCCGTCATGCGGCATTCCTGATGGTCGACGAAGCGCATTCGCTCGGCGTGCTCGGCGAGCGCGGCAAGGGCGTGCGCGAGCATTGCGGCGTCGCGAGCGGTGACGTCGATATCTGGATGGGCACGCTCAGCAAAACGCTGGCCGGTTGCGGCGGGTTTATCGCCGGCACGCAGGCGTTGATCGATATCCTGCGCCATCTCGCGCCGGGCTTCCTGTATAGCGTGGGGCTCGCGCCCGCGTTGGCGGCGGCATCGCTCGCGGCGCTGGAACGTCTGATCGCCGAGCCCGAGCGGGTCGCGCGCTTGCGCACACGCGGGCGGCAGTTCATCGACGAAGCGCGTGCCGCCGGTCTCGATACCGGCAAGAGCGCGGGATATGCGGTCGTGCCGATCATTACCGGCAGCACACTGAAGGCCGCGCAATGGGCGAACGCGATGTTTGCCGAAGGCGTCAACGTGCAGCCGATCTTCTATCCGGCCGTCGAGGAAAAAGCGGCGCGGCTGCGCTTTTTCATCTGCTCGACGCACGAACCCGAGCAGATCAGCCGCACGATCGTCGCGCTCAAGCGCGTCGCTCGCTAACCACAACGTAACCAATCAAACACGGGGCTGCCTGTCATGTATGCCTTAGATCCCGCGCGCGTGGATTCGCCAGATCGCGAACAGGAACCGGGCACGTTGCGCTGTCGTGCCGCGCGCGCCGGCGATGCCGAAGCGTGCGCGCCGCTGGTCTTCGCATCGGGCGTGCGTGAATTCGGTTTCTTTCTCGACGAGCCGGCCGAGGCGTGCATCGAATTTCTGGCATTTGCGTTCGCATCGAAGCTCGGACGCTTTTCGTATCGACGCCACCGTGTGGCCGTGACCGAAGGCGACCGGCCGGTCGCGGTGCTAGCGCTCCATGACGGACGCAACACATGGTTCGACGATCCGCATGTCGCGCTGATGCTGCTGCTGTTCTTCGGCCTGCGCCGCACGGTTCGCATGCTGTTGCGCGGCCTCGTGCTCGAAAGCGAGTTGCCGGCACCGAAGTCGTCGCAGACGCTGATCGCCCACTGCGCGACGCATCAGCGCCTGCGCGGCACGGGCGTTTTCAGCACGCTGTTTGCGGAGGCGATGCGCGCGCGGGCGTTGCTGAGTTCGCAGACTCGCGCGGCGCATGGCGAACACGATCCGCAACAGCTGGTGCTCGACGTGCTGGTGAGCAACAGGCGCGCATACGCGCTGTACCGGCGTCTCGGCTTCGTCGAATTGCCGCGCCGCGCGCCGCTGTCGGCGCGCTTGCCGCGCGAGCTCGAGTCGGTGCGGATGGAGTGGGTTGGCAAGCAATAAGTGGCGCGGAAAAAAGACGGCCAGCAACGTGCGACGCGAGCAAGACGCAGATGCACGATGCAGTCGATTGATAAGACACAAACGAGGACCTGAAAACATGCACATCCATCCGGTAATTCTTTGCGGCGGCAGCGGCACACGACTGTGGCCGATGTCGCGCGGCGGCTACCCGAAGCAGTATCTGGCACTGACCGGCGAACACACGCTGGTCCAGCAAACCGCGTTGCGCCTGCGCGGCATCGATGATGTGACCGCGCCGATCGTCGTCACGAACAACGAGCAGCGTTTTCTTGTCGCCGAGCAACTGCGGCAGGTCGACGTGGGTTCCTCGCGCATCGTGCTGGAAACGGCGAGCCGCAACACGGCGCCGGCCATCGCCGTGGCGGCATTGCTCGCGTTGCGCGACGCGCCCGACGCGTTGCTGTTGGTGCTGCCGTCCGATCACGTGATCGCCGGCGAGGCCGCGTTCGTCAAGGCGGTCGAAGCAGCAGCACAGATCGCGAAAGACGGGCGTCTGGTCACGTTCGGCATCGCACCGACCGAGCCGCATACCGGCTACGGTTATATCCGCGCGGGCGCGCCGCTGATCGACGGCACGCAGAGCTTCACGGTCGATTCATTCGTCGAGAAGCCCGATGCCGCGACCGCTCAGCGCTTCATCGACGAAGGCCGTTACTACTGGAATAGCGGCATGTTCATGCTGAAGGCGTCGACGTATATGGACGAACTGCGCCGCTACGAGCCGGAGATCGCGCGTCAGGCCGAGCTGTCGCTGCACAGCGCGCAGCAGGATCATGATTTCGTGCGACTCGATGCCGAGGCGTTCGCCGCCTGCCCGAACCTTTCCGTCGACCACGCGGTGATGGAGAAGACCCAATGCGCGGCCGTCGTCGCGGTCGCCGATCTCGGCTGGAACGACATCGGTTCGTGGACCGCGCTCGCCGACATCGCCGAGCGCGATGCGCAGAACAACGCGCTGATCGGCGACGTGCTGACCGACGCGGTCAGCAACTCGTATATTCGCGCCGAGCATCGACTCGTGGCGGCGATCGGGCTCGACAACGTCGTGATCGTCGAGACCGCGGACGCGGTGCTGGTCGCGCATCGGGATCAGGCTCAGGATGTGAAGAAGATTGTCGCGCAGCTCAATGCGATGGGGCGTCACGAGTCGGTCACGCATCGTCGCGTGGTGCGGCCGTGGGGTTCGTATGAAGGCATCGATAGCGGCGAGCGCTTCCAGGTCAAGCGCATCGTCGTCAATCCGGGCGCGCAGCTGAGTCTGCAGATGCATCACCATCGCGCGGAGCACTGGATCGTCGTGAAGGGCACCGCGCTCGTGACGAACGGCGACAAGGAAATCATGCTGACCGAAAACCAGTCGACCTATATTCCGCTCGGCGTCACGCACCGGCTGTTGAACCCCGGCAAGATTCCGCTCGAGTTGATCGAGGTTCAGTCGGGCGCTTATCTCGGGGAGGATGATATCGTGCGGTTCGAAGATACGTATGGGCGTGTGGCGAAGGTTTAACGAATGTCGTTATACACAACGTCGCCGTCGTGCCGCGACAGCGAGAAAGCCGGTTTACTTTCAATGACATAGAGCAGCGCTTGTAAACTGTCGGCGTTTGCCGTTTACTCTCCGCTTTTGAGCGGACGCCTTGGTCACCGAATCGACACCGTGGACGCAAACGGAATTGGAGCAACTGGGCCTGGGCGACGCGCGCCTGAACAAGCGAGCGAAGCCTTTGATGGAAAGAATGTCGGCTGAGCCGACGGCCAGTGTGCCGCAGGCATGTCATGGCTGGGGCAAAACGATCGCGGCGTACCGCTTTTTCGACAACAAGAAGGTCCAGTGGCATGCGATTCTGGAGCCGCATTGGCAGCAGACGCACAAGCGGATGCAGGCACACCCAGTCGTTCTTTGCCTGCAAGACACGACCGAGCTCGATTTCAACGGTCAGGATGCGCTGGGATTGGGGCCGCTGACGTATGAGGCGCAGCGCGGAATGTTTGTTCACCCGACCTATGTGGTGACTCCGCAGCGCGAGGCGTTGGGCATCCTGGACGCCTGGATGTGGGCCCGCGAGAAGAAGGACGACTCGGGCCAACGTGGCAGCTCCAAGGAAAGTTTGCGTTGGATCGAAGGCTACGAGCGCATCGCCGAGATGGCGCCGGACATGCCCTCGACCCGCCTGGTGTATGTGGCCGATCGCGAAGCGGATCTGATGGCGTTGATGGAACGCGCCGATGCGCTGGGCAACCCGGCCGACTGGCTGGTACGTTCCTCGCATAACCGCAGCCTGCCCGAGGGCGACAAACTGTGGGAGCGCGTCGCGCGCGGCGAAGCGGTGGGCGAAATCGCCTTCACGATGGCCGCGCGCCAAGGCGTGAAAGCGCGCACGGTGCGCCAGCGCCTGTGGCTGCAACGCGTGGAGTTGCCCGCGAGCAAGGGCAAAAGCATCGCTGCAACGTGCCTGGTTGCGCGCGAGTTCGACGCACCTGCCGGTGTTAAGCCGATCGAATGGCGCTTGCTGACTAACCGTGCGTCGAGCACGCTGGATGAAACGATCGAATTGATCGAGTGGTATCGGGCGAGATGGGAAATCGAGATCCTGTTCAACGTTCTGAAGAACGGCTGTCGGGTCGAAGAGCTGCAACTGGGCACGATTGAACGACTCGAGCGCGCGTTGGCGCTGTTTCTGGTGGTGGCCTGGCGGGTGGCTCATTTGATGCGGATGGGCCGAACCTGTCCTGATCTGGATGCGCATCTGTTCTCCAATCCCGATGAAATTCGGGCCGCCCACTGGCTCACGAAAACGCGTACCCCAGCGCAGCCCGAGCTCAACGAGGTGTTGCGTTAGGTCGCACGCCTGGGCGGTTTCCTCGGTCGCGAGGGCGACGGCGAACCCGGTGCGGAGACCATCTGGAAGGGACTCACGAAAGTTCATATCGCCGCGGAAACCATTCGCTTATTTGCGCGATGACGGCGACGCCGACACTTCTGTATAACGACATGCGGTAGAGTGGTCTCGGTATGGGTGCGTCTCATCTTTCTTGGCATGCGTCAGACCGAAATACGTTTGAGGCAGCGACGCTCGGTAATGGCAGCTTGGGCGGCGCATATCATGAACTATCGATTAGCTGCTGATGCAACCGTCGATGATTCAAAGCCAAGACATCTAATTCCCGCCCATTTCATCTGAAATCATCTCAAGTTCGCTTGCCCTATCGAACACCGACCGCAACATGAAATCGAGGCTCGTTCGAGTAGCACCGAAAGAGCCTGACACATGCTCGGCGAGAAAATTATAGTTGTCATCCCGCCACGTGATCCATTCGTGCTGCACCTTGTCTAGATATGTCTTGTCCTCGGGCGCGAGTTTTTTGGCTGCATTCGCGAAAGCGATATTTAGTCGCTTCTTTTGCACCACAATCTCCGCAGTAACGAAATCAGCTTGCGCGGCACTGCTGGATGCCGCTTTACTGCATCGTGTGAATTGTCGTGAGTAATTTCACTCCTCGGCATTGACGACAGGGGATAGCAACATGAAAAAAACGCAGAGAATTTTCATGTTTTTTATAAATCATTAAGTTCTACTGGGGGTGGGCTAGTTTTCACATCAGCGCTAAAAGCAGCCAAGTGCGCTGCTTTCATCGCACTTCAATTGCTCAATAATTATCGACATTCTATCGACTACTTGCGATTTGCATTTAATCTGCATTTCATCGCTACCGTCCTTAGAGACTGCTACACCATAGCTCGAAACTTGAGATTCGGTAGCATCATAATTTCTGAATACCGAGTATTCGTATCCCGCTCTCATGAAGGAAATGCGCATGTAATCTACGCTTGGACGGACATAGTGATTATATAAAAATCCATGTTCACTTCCTTGTTTTGCCGAGTAGCACATCTCTATTTTTCCAACCTTCCCAAATCGATAAACTATTTCTTGAGTGCGCGCATCCATGCATAAAGCGATAATTTTCGAAGTCGCGGTTGAGCAAGAAAAAACCACAGATTCTGGTGACTCGCATAGCGAAGGCGCAGCTATAGTTACGTTGCAAAGGGCGCCACCAAACAACATCATTGTGCGAATTGTATGTGTTATTGACTTCATTGTCCGCTTAGCTCCCTATAATTTCTTGCAATAGCTGCATCGTAGCCTTGTTGGGCCGGACCGTTGTATCTAACTGCAAATCCATGCCAATCTTTGCTGGAAATGGCCCTGTTCAACGCGGAATCCGCTTTGATAAAAGAAACAAATGCCCGAAGTTGATTAGCCTCGGATTCACTCATCGACGCAACATAGTCTTGCACATTTTTAAAGCCCGCCGCCCCAAAATTGCTCCCTAGTATTTGGAATCGCCCCCAAGATGCAGAAAGTAGTGCCGCATTTGAGTTGAGTGCATATGCTTCCGTCAATTTTTCGTATTGAACCGCCTTGTTCCCGTAGCCGCCTTGTATGGAATTGGAAATGTGAGGGTGGCTTTGATCGTATTCGCCGTGGGTTGCGCGATGAAACAGATGCCGTTCGAAGAGGATGGCTGGAACTTGGTCGTCTCTTGAAGCCAAATCGTGGCCGGGTTTAAAGTAAGGACCTGACGATCCTGTTTCCGTTTTCGCTACCGCCTTGATTGCTTGCATCTCGCACCCTAACTCCGCAGCCGCATCTGCATAGTCTTTTTCATTAAGCGGCTGGCCATCGGATTTCAGCAAAAACTGAAGTTCAATTCGTTGTCCTTGGATAGAAATAAACGGATGCACCGAACTTTTGCCAAAATTTCCCACCAGCCCAATTGGATTTATGTGATACACATCAGAGCCGGGGAACCCGGAGACACCCGCCGCCACCTCATTCCACCACACGAGCTTATCGATCCGCTTCTGCTCTTCCTCGTGCTGCGGCCTGGGCCCCGTCTGCTTCTCCAGCTCGGCGATCAACTGCTTCCACTTTGATGGATTCGCCCACTCGCTCTCGTGCCTGACGATCAGCCTCGAAGCCGCCTGCATCAGCCACGGATACCCGCCACGCTCGGTCTGTGACAGCATGCATAGTTCATCAGCTGCGTGCTTCCCATCGCCTTTCGTGAACAGGGCGTCGTACACCCTGAGCATCAGCGGGCTGAGATTCGACCGCGAAGCGGGGTCCGCGACATTGGCGCCGCTCGCATAATCCACCCACTTCCGGGTGGTCGCAAAAATCGTATGCGCCGGATCATGGGCATCCGCCAGGCACTCGAAGTCGATCCACTTCTGCGCGAATTCCGGCGTCACCCGCCCGCCCGGGTGGTTGAAGTCGCACACCCATCCGTCGATCTTTTGACCCTGTGCATTCACGCCGTCCACGTGCCACCAGCTCACCGGCCAACCCGGATCGGGATGCGGATGCGGCTCGGGGACCCGTCGATTCGGATCACGCGCCAGTTCGGCGAGCGAATACACCTGAACGGCGTCCGTCTTTCTCGACTGTGGGTCAGCGCCGGGGACAAACTTGTTGTCCTCAGTACGTTGACACAGCACCGTGCCCGGTGCGATCCGCAGGATCGTCGGCCCGGACGGCAGGCCCACTGCCGCCCAGTCTTCCTTGTGCGGACCGTGCTGGTTCACCCATGCGCGGCCCTGCTCGAGGAACGGCTGGATGCTGTCGTCGCAGAACACCTCGATGTGCGCCATCCGGGTTCCGGACGTGCACCCGTTCAGCGAGTCATAGCGGCCGAGGTGGCCGATCAGGTCGCCCGCCTTGATCGGGACGCCGCCTTGTATTCCCTGAGGATCGCCCAGGCTGCACGTCTGATCGGTTGTGACAATCACACGGTCGAAATTCGACTCAGGGATGCGCTCTTCGGCAACCGGGCCGCCATTCTGCGTGCCCAGATAAATCCAGCCATTGATAGCCACGGAAGGCGCGACATAGCCGCCTGCCTCGGGCGGACAGAGCGTTGCTCCATTCAGGTGCGTTACCTGGCCCCATGCCGCACCCTGTACCGTCTCGGTCTTGCCTATGCTGACGCTCGCACCCTGCGGCAGGATGCCAAGAACGGAGCCGTTAGGCGTCTTGCGCACATGCAAACCTACCTGCGACGGGGCCGCGAGCTGACCAGCGCGACCCCGCAGAGGCTTGTCCTGCGCGTACTGAGTCACCCGCCACTGCCGCGACCAGTACGCCGGTTTCTGCCGCTTCGGGAAGTTGCTCTCGTAGTCGGCGTTCGACATCAGGTGCATGTACAGCGTGTAGAACGTCAACTTGGTGCCGCGCGGAAACTCCATCTCGTGCCGCACGAGGGCAAAGCCCGTACTGTAGGGAGCCCGAAGCGGTACGTTGCTGCCGTCCACGCTCACTTCGCTGATCGGATAGTCGCTGTCGGCGCGATAGGCGACCAGCACCCCTTCCGCGAGGCAGCGTAGTCCCGCGTCAAGGTCGAGCGCCTGCCCCGCGCCGGCCTCGGTGATGTGAATCCCACCGTGCCACATGCCCTTGCGGCTGACGAGATACGCGCCGGACGGCTCGCTTGCGGCGAGCAGCCGGTAAATCTCGTGCTCATCGGTGAACTGGGCCGACGCTCGGGCATTGCCTTGCGCCTTGCGCAGGAAGGGAAAGGCAAATGCCAGTTGCTTGAGGCCGGGCGGTGGTGGCTTTTGCCGCTTATGCGGTACCGACTTGCTCGTCATGGATTCGGTGCACTCCGTATAGATAACGTCGCACCACCTTATGACGGATCGAGCGCCAGCATCAATGCGGCGCGCTCTGAATTTTTGCAAACGATTGTCAAATGAAAATCTGCCGCTTCGCTGCTGCCAGTGGCCTTAGTTGTCCTCTCCCGGTCGAGCTTGTATCGGGTCCGAGTCCGCCAGCCGTGCGATGCCATTCTTGAGTTTTCTTTGCGAATCGTGCCGCCGCGCTTCGTCAATAATGTGTTGCCATTCGGTGGGCGCGGCTCGTTCCCGGCAAATCTCAACCAGCAGTTCCCCGAGGTCGTGACGTTTCGTCGTGACGCCAAGACGAGGTGGCGGCGCCATTACGTACACGCCTGCGCAGCGGCATGCAGGCGACGATCATGCGCTTCTTGCGGTGCGTCACGCACTGTACGCGAAGGCGCGCGCATGCAACCCGGCCCACTGATCGCGTCACACCCGCAACTGGACGCCGGTTGGTGCTGTGACGCTGTACGGCATCAGCATCGGCCTTTCGTTCTGGGCGCAAGACAATCCCGACAAGGCAATACGGAATGCTGATAGCCTGGTGTGTGACGTGGGTATGGCCTGCGTGTTTTCATTCGGCCAGGATACCAGGTCTAACTCAAAGTTCCTAACACCCTCTAAAGGAAGGAAATATTTGGGTCGATACGAGAATCATCAAGGAACCAGACGTTGATGACAAAGGAAATGCGACGCTTGATCAGATATCAGTAACTCTTGTGCCGATATGCGACGGTGGCTGCGAACGACTTTGCGACGATCCGCACGTAACGCCGACGAGTAAGGCTATCAGGCAGGAAATCGCCCGGCTTCCGCGCCGGTTTATTCCCGTCCGCGGACTCCTGAAAAACTCAGGCGTGTCGAGATTGAACTATCTCCCGGTGGCACTAACAATTGCTCCGCCGCTCCCAGCCGCACCACAAGCGCACAATACCCCAACGCCCACACCGAATCCCCCCACCAAGGAGTCCGCATGACCCAGCCCATCCCCATCGAATACCCCGACGCCCCACCCGAAGTCAAAGCCGTCTATGACGACATCAAAGCGACCCGTCAGGTCGACGACGTGAACAACTTCTGGAAGTACATCGCGCAGCATCCGCCGACGCTCGCGCGCACATGGAGCAGCCTGAAGGAAGTGATGGCGCCCGGTGCGCTCGATCCGCTCGTCAAGGAGTTGCTCTATGTCGCGGTCAGCGTGACGAACAACTGCGGCTATTGCGTCGCGAGCCACACGGCCGCGGCGCGTCGCGCCGGCATGACCGACGAGATGTTCGGCGAACTGCAGGCAATCGTCGGAATGGCCAACGAAACGAACCGGCTCGCGGTCGGCTATCGTGTGCCCATCGATCCGGCCTTCGAGTAAGTGCACGAAACGCGCGATGCGGCCCGGTCGTACCGACCCGGACCGCATGCAAGCTTGCGTCGTCGTACGCAACGGCGCGAGGCGTCGTACTTATAGCGGCACGATCTTGCCCGGCCCCGGATGGCAGACCGGGGTGTAGACCGGCCCACAGCCATAATGCACCGGCTCGCTGGGGTTGTAGGAGGGCGGGTTGTAGTGCGGCGGCTTTTCGCCGTAACACGACGGCGGGTATTCGCGGGTGAAGCACGAGTGGCCGCCGCGCACTGACTGTGCAGCGGCATGATCGAGTGCGTCGCAGCGCGACAGATCGGCAAGGGTCAAGATGGTCATGATGAATCTCCGGCAACGTTGGATGGGCATCGAGCGCGCAAACGCTTTGCGCTCGCGCCTGTCCGCTGCACGCACCATGCCATGCGGCGCGATCGGCCGTCTGTACTCGCTGCAGCGCTGATCGACTGCGTCTGTGCAGCCCAATACTGACCGGCGTCGGCCAACTTGCGGCAGGCCGGTGTCGTTCATCACCGAACACGTCGGCCGATCAGCGCTTGCCCCATCCCGCGAGCAATGCCGGTAGCTCGGCCATCTCCCTGAACACGTGGACCGCGCCCGCGCCATGCAACGCGGTCGCACTGCTATGACCGAGGTGCGTCGGGCAATAGCCGAACACGGTCGCGCCGGCCGCGACGCCGGCGGTCGCGCCGGTCACCGTATCCTCGATGACCGCGCAGCGTGCGGGATCGACGCCGAGTCCCGCGGCCGCGGCGAGGTAGACATCGGGAAACGGCTTGCTGCGCGGCATTTCGTGGCCGCTAAAAATGCGTCCGTCGAAGCAGTCGAGAATGCCAGCCTTCACCAGCTGCAATTCGATCTTGACGCGATCCGCACCCGATGCCACCGCAATGCGTCCGTTCACCGTCCGCTGCAGCGCGCGCACCGCGGCCGGCGCGCCGTCGATGGCGCGCAACTCGTGGTCGAGCGCCACGTTGCGACGCGCGCGGAACTGCGTCAGCCACTCGGCCGTGATCGCAAAGCCGGTGCGCGCCTCGATCAACGCGGCTTCGTCCTTGACCGTCTTGCCGACGAAAATGCGCATCGTCTCTTCGACGCTCAAATGCCAGCCGAGCTCGCCCAGCATCTCGGTGAGCACGCGGTTCGTGATGGGTTCGGAATCGACAAGCACGCCGTCGCAGTCGAAGAGTACGGCGTCGAAAGGAAAATCGACCATTGGAAGAGGTACAGACAAGGTTCGCGAAGCGGATGAGCATACCGCATTGGACCGGGTCGTCGTCGGGCGGACAACGAAGTCGTGTCCCGCTGATTTTTTCTCTTCGACACAGCGACGGATTTTTCTCGCTGCCGCGTTCAAGTAGAAACGGGCCCGTTTCGGGTGCCGACTTTTTCGGGCATTGAACGGAGAAACCGACATGAAAACCAACCGCATGCTTCGTCTGCTGGGTTCCACGCTCGCGGCCGCGCTGTGCTGCGCAGCCACGCTGACGTCCGCGCCGGCATCCGCGCAAGTGATGATCGCGCCGCTGGCCCCACCACCGCCGCCGCGCGTCGAAGTCGTGCCCGCGCCTCGGACGGGATATGTGTGGGACCAGGGCCGCTGGCGTTGGGAGCATGGCCAATACGTGTGGGCGCCTGGCCACTGGCAGCCGGTGCGCGCCGGCTATCGCTGGGTGCCCGGGCATTGGGCGCAGCGTGGGCCGCACTGGCGCTGGATCGAAGGACATTGGGCTTGAACGGGGTTGGCGATGAAAACACTCGTGATGATTCTGCTCGTGGCCTCGCTCGCCGGCTGTGTGGTCTATCCGGCACGTCCCGCCTATTACCGGCCGGCGGTCGTCGTATATTGATCGCGTACCTGATACCAGGCCGAATAGCAGCTTAGCGGTACGAAACCATAACAAGTCGACAACACGACAGCTAAAGGAGCGGCGGCAAGTGAACGACGTTGATCCCGTGATGCGCTCCGCACGCGAATGTGCGCGCGCGAGGTCGCGACGGAGCCGCGCGCCTTGAGCGACGCGCCGCCCGATCCGGACGCCGAGCTGATCGCGCGGGTGGGCCGCGAGGAGCCCGGCGCGGTCCGCTCGCTGGTCGCGCGCAAGCTGCCGCGGCTGCTCGCGCTCGCCACTCGCATGCTCGGCGATCGTATGGAAGCGGAGGACGTCGCGCAGGAGGTGTTCGTGCGAATCTGGAAACAGGCGGCGCGCTGGCGTGAAGGCGAAGCGAAGTTCGACACATGGATGCATCGGGTCGCGCTCAATCTTTGCTATGACCGTCTGCGCGGCCAGCGCGAAGACCCGAGCGACGAACTGCCCGACTCGGCCGATCCCGCCGCGCCACCCGACGCGCGCCTCGAAGCACGCGCCGACCACGCGCGCGTGCGCGCGGCGCTCGCCGCGTTGCCGGCGCGACAGCGCGAAGCGCTCGTGCTGACCTATTACCAGGAGATGTCGAACGTCGACGCTGCCGCCTCGATGGGTGTCAGCGTCGACGCGCTGGAAAGTCTGCTGACCCGCGCGCGCCGCAATCTGCGCGCTCAACTGGCCGGCAGCGGCCTGAGCAAGGACAAGTCATGACGCCCGAAAGATTCCATCAGATCGTTGCAGCGTACGGCGCCGATGCACGCCGCTGGCCGGAGCCCGAACGCGAGGCCGCGCAGGCGTGGGCGCGCGCGCATCGGGTTGAAGCCGACGCCGCGTTGAGCGACGCGGCCTGCCTCGATGCATGGCTCGGCGCCGATCAGATCGAGCCGCCGAGCCTCGAACTGCAGCGCCGCATCATCGACGGCGCGCCGTCCCGACGTTTAGCCGCGCGTCGGCGCTTGTGGTGGTCGGGCGCGGCGGTGGCCGGCGTCGGCCTGCTCGGCGGCGTGGCCGGCGCGTTCGCGGTGTCGTTCTTCGTGCTGACCGAAAACGCGCCGCTCGTGCACGAGTCCTCGTATCTGACTTCGAGCTTCGGCGGCACCTCCGCCGATTGGAGCGGCGAATGAACGGGCGCTCGTGGAAATTTGCGCTGCTGGGCTCCGCGGTGCTCAACGTGTTCCTGCTCGGTGCGATTGCCGGTGGCGCGTATCAATGGTTCGCTGCGCACGGTCCGAATCAGCCGGCGGCGGCGCAGGACCAGCACGCGCTGCGCCTCGCCGCCGAACCGCTGTCGGCACAGCAGCGGCAAGCGTTTATCGACGGCCTGAAGAACGCGCGCCGCGACGGTCGGCAGTATGCGCGTGAAGGACGCGAAGGGCGTCGTGAGGTGCTGCGTCTGCTGGCCGCGCCGCAGTTCGATCGCGCGGCGCTCGATGCCGCGCTCGCGCGCACGCGGGCGGCCGACAGCAGCCTGCGCGCGATGGTCGAAGCGAGCGTCGCCGATTTCGCGGCGACGCTGACGCCCGAGGAGCGCGTCGAGTTCGCCGACAGCCTGAAGCTGCGCGGGCAATGGCGCGAAGCGCAGCCCGGGCCGAACGCGAAGAAGCCGGCGGCGAATGCCGCATCGGGCGAATAAATAAATGCGCGCGCTAGCGACGGGTTTCGGCGTGCCGGCCGTTTAACGGATATGCAGGCGTGTGGCCTGCCGACGAGGATCGTATGGCCAACTCACCGAACCTGACTGCCGCGGCGATCGCACTGAACCGCTTCGGCCTCGGCGCGCGCGCCGACGACACGCCGCCCGCCGATCCGAAGGGCTGGCTGCTCGCGCAGTTCGAGCAGTATCAGCCGCGGCCGGCCGCGTGGGCGAACCAGCCCGATTCGATCGCGTTGTCGACGCAGCTCGTGCAGCAGCGCATGCAGATCGAGCAACAGGCGAAACAGACGGCAGGCGAGGGGACCAACGCGAGCAACGCCGCAAGCAACACCGCAGCCGCCAGCCAGACCGACGCGCAAGCTGCGAGGCAATCCGAACGAAAAGCACTGCGCGTCGAAATACTCGACATGTATCGCGC